>CAZQSL010000030.1:0-30786 GCA_964595945.1 uncultured bacterium | reverse complement strand
TATCCGCTCAGAATATGCAATTTTTATGGTCACCATCATAATTCTTCAAAGGGATGGCCCTTATTCTTCATATGCTCCGGATATTTGGCCCCTGCAAGATCAAAAAAGGAAAAGGCTCCTTTACAAGGAGCCTTCATGATTTGTCATTTGCCCTGTGGCGCCGTTTGTGCGGGAGCAGTTTCTTTCGGTTTCAGTTTGCCGGGACCGGCAGGCTCCGAGCGTTTGCTTTCGTTGTCAGATGTGTCGATGGCGACGACTCTGTAAAAATATTCCACATCGGGTTGCACTGCCCTGTCGGCATATTCGGTGGCAGTTTTCGGGACGATCGCTTCTGCGTTGAGTTCTTCATAGACGCCGTTTTTGAGGCCGCTCCTCATCACTTTGTAGCCCATTATGTCAATTTCCGTGTTAGCGGCCCAAGTGATGGTTATTGCCTCTTCGCCGCCCTCTGTCGAGATGCCTGTCGGAGGAGCCGGTGGCACCGGGTCACGTGGTTTTGCCGATACGAGTGTCGATGAAGCGCTTTCGTTTTCGGCTTTGTCAAAAGCGGTCGCATAGTACCAGTAGATTTTTCCGTTTTCGACGGCCGTATCCGAGTAAGTCAGTATATCAGGGGTGAAATCGCCGCCGACACGATCGAAGGGGCCTTCCTTGCCGGCAGCTCTGTATATTCTGTAGCCGGCAAGATCATTTTCGAGATTGGCGGGCCAAGTAAGGTTGACTATGGTATCGCCAGGGATAGCGCCGAGGCTTGCGGGGAATTCCGGAGGGATGAAGTCTGGGGCGATGAATTCGATAATTGGCGTTAGTGGGCTTTCGTTCATCGTCTGGTCGATTGCGCTGATCGCGTAGTAGTATTTTTCGCCTGAAACCATTCCCGCGTCAAGATATTCGAGCATTCCGGGGTCTACCGGTGAGGAATTGATCCGATTGATTGCTTCGGGAGTGGACCCTCGATAGATGTTGTACCCGTTAAGGTCTTTCTCCGTGTTGGGATTCCATGATAGAGCGACTGCGCGGTCACGTTTTGCGATCTTGAGTGCAGTCGGCGCGGCGGGAGGAGTAAAGTCAGGCGGCTGAAGGGAGACAATGACTGAGCCGGTACTTTCGTTGCCGCTTGTATCGGTTGCGGTAAGGCGGTAAAAATAGGCCATGCCTTCCTCTACCGTTTCGTCGGTATAGACGACTGTGTCGGGAGAGATTAGGGGCCCGGTCAGTTTGGCCATGTCGTCCCCTCTTGCCTTGAATCCCCTGTAGATCGTATAGCCGGCGACATCGGGTTCGAGGCCCATTTCCCACGTTAGTTGAGCTTTTTTGTCTTTCGAGAGCGTCGAGGTGAAATTGCCTGGAGGAGCGGGCGGCGTCATGTCTTTGGGCTTTGCGACAAGCACTTCGGTCTTTTCGCTCTGATTGCCCACCATGTCTACCGATGCCACATAATAATAGTACGTTTTTCCGTTTTCCAGCATCCGGTCGTTGTAATACGTATCTCCGATAATCGCGATGATGCTTTTGTTAATCGGAGCGAACGGGCCGGTTTCCGATTCTGATCTGTAAACATTCCAGCCTATCCCGCTGAAGCCCTCGCCGGGTTTGTCCCATATCGCGGTGGTTGCGGAATCCTTGACATCGAGCTTGAATCCAGTGGGTTTCGTCAGTGCTGGCGGCACTATCCTAACGGATTTTGGCCCGAGTTTCGAGATTTCCTTCCCGTTGGCGGCAGTGAATATGACCCGGTACTGATATGTACCTCCGGGCGTAAGGCCTTCGTCGCAGTAAAATTTTCCGAGCAACTGCGCCATTTGTGCGGAAAAGATCGCGAACATGTTGTAATTGGCTGGCGACTCTTTGTAAAGCTTCGCGAATTCCTCGACGGATTTCACTTTCATCGCCGATAGGAATGCCGGTAGATTGTCCTTCCCCAGCAATGTCTCCGCACCTTTTGTAGTGAGGGCATTTGTGACTGGAGCAGTGGTTATGGTTGTGAAGGCAGTGCCTCCTTCGCCTGCTCTCTCGACGAGAAATCCTCCGGTGCCGGCTGGCATTTCCTTGACAAAGATACATGCCTTGTCCGTGCCGGGCAAAGCTACAAAGTCCGGATCGGCCATGACCGCTGTCGTCACGCACACCACCATCGCGAGCGCTGTCGCGGTGTTTCCAAGTATATTTCCGATTCTCATGTTTTTACCACCAGACATCAAATGATCCACTTGATATTTTGATATTCAGGGATACTCCGAAGCAGCCGACGAGCTCGACACAGGCTTCGAGATACACCCTCCCCCTGAACACTCCGTCTGCGTAGGATGCGGACACCCCGCCGGAAATTTCGACAATCCATAAATCGAGGCTTGCATGGGCGCTGAACTGTGCCGTCACTCTGAACGAAGTCGATACGTCAAGCTTGACATGCGCGCCACCCTTGATCACTCCGAAATCCACACTGCAGTTTATTTCAATATGAAGTCCGTTACTACCGATATAGAAGCTCGCGTCGCCGACCCGTATCAGGCCGAAGAGGTCAGCCGTCGCCACTGCCTTGATGTACCATTCGTTCGGCGAGATCAGCAGTGAGACCTTTGTCTGTACGAGCACGGGCCCGACCATATTGTTGATCTTTGCCCACCCGGAGACAGTCTTGTTGGGTATATCCATCGTCATTTCCACTTCTGCAAGCGGAATGAACGTCAGGGCCTTGAGTTCGCCCTTTATCTGTATCAGTCCCTGATTGTCGGCCTTGATCTCCACCGCGCCGGCAATCATGTTCCTGTCTCCAATCGTAAAGACTGCCCTCAATCTCAGTTCGAGCCTTGAGTTTTCATATTCGTAACTTGCGCCGCCGCCGACTCCATCAAGGAAAATACCCGGGAACAGTACGATCTGCAGACCTTGTACGTCGATGTCGAACGACCATTTTTTCGGGCCGATCTCCATGGCGATGCTGACTCCCTTGCCATAGAAGATCATCGTGCCCTTGGCCTTGAACGTGCTGTCCTTGTAGCTCATGTAGACTTCGATCGTGAATGCCTTGAACTGCACTTTGACGCCGCAGCCTGCCATTTCGATCTTGCCGCTCTTGTAGACCTTGAGGCCTTCGACCTGAATGCCGCCGATGGCTGGCAGCGACATGCCGCCCGAGATAGCGAAGAAGTCATCTCCGATCTCGTAGTTGGATACCCATATTTTGAATGTCGCGATTTCTATGCCGCCACAGACCTTGCCGACGGAAAACTTGAGGCTCTGCGTGATCTTGAAGTTTTCAAACGTCAGGGTGAACCCCTTCCCTCCGACACTGACGGACATGTCGCCGGAGAGGCCGAGGAACATTTCGCCATCCTTGAAACCGAATGAGACCTTTGAGATGGAAAGATCAAGGGCACGTTTCTTGTCCTTGCCCGACGTACCGTCGATTTTTGTCTGCGAGGTGTCAAATCCCGCTCCCCCGCCTGATCCGCCGTCGAGGGCGTTCGCGAGTGGTATCCCGATGTTGGCAAATTTGAAAGCGCCTTCGAATGTGTCACTGGGCAGTCTGAGTTCGCCCGAGAATTTGAAGTACTTCGTCTGCAAGTCAAACGATGCCTCTGACATGACGAGGACGAAGAGTCCGACATTGATTTTTGTGTTTTTGGGTATTTCGAGCTTGCCGCCCTTGATGTTGCCTGACGAGTCGAGCCGCAGGTCGGTCAGCACGAATTTGACATTGATTGGAGACGGCAACTGAAGGAAGCCGCTCATCACGAGTTCCGAGTTTGTGTATTCGAGTTTGGTCAGTTTGATATATGGCAGTATGGGCAGAGAGAAAGGCTTTTGCTCGCTGACATCAAGTGCGAAAGCGAATTTCCCGTTCGTATAGGAAACTTCCTTGAATCCGATGAGTTCGCCCTTCATGCCCGGCAGGGCAAATCCGCCTGACATGCCGACTTTGTAGTTCGATCCCTTGGCTTCGAAGAATATTTTGCTGATGACGAGCCGTCCGCCGAAGGCTTCGAATTCCTGATAGCCAGGGAGCGCCATCTCGCCCTTTATGCCTTCGGGACTGACCAGCACATTTTTGAATTCGACTTCGATTTTCGGAAATGGTATTGTGAACGAACCGTTCAGATTGGCAGAGAATGTTCTTGCTTTCCCCGCCGCCGGCGCCGGACTTTCGAGTTTCACGCTATTGATGTTAAGCCTGAAACCCGCGAGGTCAATCGCCGATGCGAGGCTCATTGTGGCAGAAATGCTGCCGTTTACTATTTTGAAATCCTTGATGCTCAGGCGGGCTGAGCTTCCGAGTACCGCTGACAGATCAAGTGTCACTTCGGAAATGCTGAGCTCGAAAGAGCCACTGTCCGATGTTGATGTCTGGCCCGCTGGCGGGCCGCCGCCACCGGCGGATGTGCCGGTAGTCATTGCGTATTTGAATGCGATATCACCCGTGAATTTGATTTTGGCTATACCGAGATCGAGTCCCGGGTCTCCGACCGCCTTCAGGTTTCCTTCGACCATGTTGTCTTTGAATCTCATGGCAAGAATGTCGAATCCCTTGCCTTCGATGAGGACTTTGCCGGTAAAGCCGAATTCCCCGAATTGACCGCCCTTGATCGCGAGGAAGGCCTTGTCGAGTTTGAAGCTGGCCCACCCGAAGAGCGTCTGGTCAAAGAGCGCCTTGCCGTCCTTGGTAGCGATGTCGATGGTCATGTCCTTGAGGCCCGATTTGGTGATTTCGAGTCCGTCGATGTTCATGGAAATCGACTTGCCCATGATTTCAAGTTCCGACCTCATGTAGAGCGTGAGGAGGGTGTCGGGCAGTGACTTGTTGCGCGCCGCCTTGAGCGGATTGGGGATCGACAGCACGTCGATATAGAATTTCTGGCCCGCGATTTCGAGCGGCACATCCAGCGAATTCTCGAGTGTCAGCGTGTCCGGGTCGGTAAGCGAATCGACCAGTCTGTCAATTTCTTCGCTCGCTGCCGTCTTGGCCGCGCTGGCTGCTGATGCCGCCTTGTCCTTAGCGGAATCCACCGCTTTCTGTATGCCATCGGTGTCGAGCGTTATGTCGCTAAAAGCGAAGGAATACTTGACTGGCTCGGGCAGGTCGATACGCCCGCCGATCGTCATCACATTTTTGTCGACTTCGAGCTGCGTCAGCTTGAGATACTGAAACCATGAAAGAGCGAATGGATCATCATCCGACACGTCGAATGTCGTGCTGATCAGCCCGTCTTCGATAGTCAGATTGGAAAACCTTATCTTGTCGCTTCCGATAGTGATTTCACCGAACGCCCCGATCTGCATGACGCCATCCGGGTTGTCCTCGCCTGTCTCGTTGGAGAAAACCACTCTGTCGATGCCGAACGAGGCCATGAACATGTCGAATTTGATCGGAGATGGCACTGACACATCGCCTTTGACAAGGCCGTCCGAATTGATTTCAAGTCCTGAAAATTTCAGGGAATAATTTTTTTCGAGGATGTTGAGCGCGAGAGTGCCGTCGAGTTTGATTTCCACAAATGTCGTATTGTCAGGTTTTTTGGTGGCATCGATGGTGAGATTTTCCACATTGATCGACTGCCCCGCGATCTTGACCGCCTGCACCATCGAGGATTGTGTGTGAAATTCACCGTCTTTGATGTTGGTCGAACTGATGACAAGTTTTCCCTCTGATCCAGGTATCATCTGTGCGAGATCGATGTAGCTTTCGCCGATCGTGACATCGAATCCCGTTGAGGTAACCTTGAAAGACGATTCGCCAGTGAGGCCGAGTCCGATGCTGCCGAGGGAAATCGCACCGCCTTCGGGTGGCGCGAAAGCGCCCTCAATGCCATCTGGAGTGACTGTTGTTTCCTTAAGCACAAAAGTTTGCCCGAAGACGAATATCTCGCCGCTGAATGCAAGGCTGTCAAACGCGGCGTCTTTGATCGTAAGTATACCGGAGTTGACGGTGACACTACCTCCAGCCACTTCCTTTTTGAAGAAATACTCCTTGCCATCCTGTGGCTCAAGTCTGATCAGCGCGTCTTTAAGGCCGCCGTTGACAACCGGAAGGTCTGCATAGACAGGTAGCTCTGAGCCGCCCACATCTATCAGTATTTTGAGTTTCAGATTGAAACTGGAATTCTGCCCGGCTGCCATAGCCTTTTGTATCACGATCTTGTCGGCGGCGAGCGAAGCCTTGAACGGGCCGACCTGTATCTGCTCTACCGACATATTTTCCATAGTCAGCGTGGAGTCATTGTCGAGCTTGAGGTCCTTGACCTGAATGACTGCTCCTGGGCCAAGCACGGGGCTGAGATCGAGCGAGCCTTCGGTAGCGAGGACAAGCTTGTCGTCGATGACCTCGATGGAGCCTTCGCCAATGGTGAACTTGAATCCGAAAAGGTCTATCTGAGCGCCGTTTCGCACCTCAGCCATTGCCGGTGTCGAGATGATCAGCATGATGAAGGCTGTCATCATTATTGCCCACACATTCAATTTTCGCTTTATCATGTTATGCTCCCGCCTGACCATTTTACATTTTTAATACAATATTGTCTGTCTGTCAGTTTTCTGCCAGTTCCGGTATCCAGTCGGTCTTTTCCGCTCCGGAAAAGATGAATTTAGTGCCTTCCGGGGCGTACATGAAGTAGAGATTCATATCAAGCAGCTTGTCTGGCGCAGTCGATATGTAACCTGCCGTCTTGAGCGTGACGCTGGACTCTTCGTACTTGAAGTAGATATTGTCGATGCCGAGTTCGAGCATTCCGATACGGCCCTTTTGAGGCGTTTTGAGTTTGACCACAGCCGAAACGCCCTTTTCAGTGAATCCCGCGCTGTAGAAGTAGAAGGGCCCCATTTTCGGAAGATCGTTTGTCCCGCCAAAAGTTACGGAGCCATCGGCTATGACACTGTCCTTGGTGATCAGCACCTTGGTGATCTCGACGGAAACCGGGCCGAGATCGACCTTGAGATTGGGTGCGACGCCGATCATGCCTCTGACGAGTGTGAATTTCCCATCGGCTTTCTTTTCGATTTCCAGCCTTATGATGTCGATATTGATTTCATTGGGCAGTAACGGCAGTTTGACGGTGCCCTTGCCTGTCCAGGTGTTGGTTGAGGGATCGTACTTGGCGGACACGTCCCGGATGTCGAGGATGCCAGCGGTAAATCCGGCGAGCATGCTGCCCTGTATTTCGACATCGACCTCTGTGTCCAGAAGGCCTTTGCGGACAAACACTTCCCTGTCGCCTGACGAAATGACTTGGGGGCTTACGACATTGATAGCTACAGTATGGGTGCCCGAAAATCCGGCCGGTACGGCTTGCTCGATCTCGATTTCCGATACTCCCGCTGCATCCTGAGTGAATGATTTATAGAACTCTCCGTCTATCATCCACATCCCCGATACGGTGCCCACGCCTTTGACCTTGATAAGCCCTTTGAGGGCTTCGCCGCGGGGAAGGTCGCTGTCGGCCGGGGGATTGCTGATCTCGGCGCTGATGACCTTGAGCGCCACGTCTGTCGTACCGTCTGTGATCTTGACCGGAAGCGCGAGTATTTTACTGTTTGCCTTGCCGCTCGTGTCAGTCCCGGTGTATTCGTATTTCACCATGATTACAGTCGAGGGATTGCCAGCCGTTGCGGAAATCACGACTCTTGCGGGAATGACGATTTCCATAGTGTGAATGAAGTCGGCATTTGCCTTGACTTCGAGCGATGCCGTCACGACCGGCTCGCTGATGACGGTGCCGTTTTCGAGTTCGTACGACAGTTTCATCTGGTCGAATGTCACACCGATGCCAGTCTTTTCGCGCACTTTGAATTTCCTGGTAAATGTTACATCGTTGAACCCTTCGGGGGGCGGGAGAATATCGTAGTAGGTATTTTGTTCGTCGTCCTTTGCGGGGATTGGCGAGTTGTCTTCGTTGAGGAATTCCACGAATGCGTTTCTGGCGACCATGAAGGGATCGGCTACGAACGGTTCGGCTTCGAGTCCAGCCTGGTTGGCCGCCCTGACCATGATGTAGTAGCTCGTGCCGGGTTCGAGTGTGATGTCGCCAAGAGAAACAGTCGTCTGCCCTTCGGAGTCTGTCCACGATACGACATCCTGAGTAGACGATGACGTACCGATAGCGTACTCGATGGAAGATATAGGCGCGACCTCTTCGGTAATTGCGGCTGAAAACTTCACGGGTGAGCCGAGGGCGATTTCTCCGTTTGCCACATCGAAGAGAGTAATGCTGCTGATGACCGGGGCGGTGTAGTCGAAAGTGACGCCGTCGGACACGGCTGCGGGGCTCATTTTCCCGGCTGAAGATACGGCACGGACATGGGCGTAGAGGGTCGTGCCTTCCGGTATGCTGTTGAGGTCGAGAGTGTATTGGGATGGAGGAATGGCCGCGCCGGCTCCGCCATGTTCGGGGAGTACGGTAAATTCGGAATCGAATTGCGCGGCGCCGCCCCTGGAGTCTGACAGGTATAGCAGATAGCTCGCAGCCTCGTCGACCGCGCCCCATCTGACCGTGAGTTGAGCGGCATCTGATGAATATTCGATATCGTCAGTCCCGCTCCCGGAGCCTTCGTACACAAAAGCTGGCGCGACTGGTACGGATAGATCGAGCACAACCGTGTCGAAACCCGCAGTGCCCGTAAGTCCGGCCCTGTTTCTGGCTTTTGCGGAAATGTAGTACGTTACGCCTTCCACGAAATCGATGCCGGAGATTGTAGCATTGCCGACTGCGGACTCTGTCCAGTCGATGACATCCGTGCCTCCTTCGGTCGTGCCGACAGCGTACAGGTACTTGTCGATGCCTGACTGAGGATCGGTTGCGGCAAAAGTGGCGTATACCGAAGCGTTTTTGGTAACGTATTCGTCAGTTATCGTGACAGTGGTGGCAGATGGCGCGCTGAGGTCATAAGTCAGTCCGTCAGTTTCGCCCGGTTCGCTCGCCATGTCGGTGGGATTGACCGCCCATACCATCGCTTTGACCGTATCTCCGCTCTGAATGTCAGCGTCAGTAATGGAAAGGCTGGTTTCGGTGGTTTCGCGGCTGTCGACGAGGATCGAGTAGTCTGTATCGCCTTCTCCCATGACCATAATCATGTAGCGGTATTTCACGGCCCTGGGCACGGGCTGCCAGGCGACTGCGTAAACAGTGTTGTCGGTCGAATAGTCAAGATCAGCCTGTGTGCCGTCGAAGGGCGCTGGCGCTGCGGGAGGTTCGGATGCTACAGTAGTCGACTGAACGCCGGGGTCAGGGGTGTATTCACCGACATTCCCCACCGGGTCCGTGATCTTGCATCGGAATGAATAGGTGAACCCGTCAACACCATCGTACTCCGATGTCGTTTCCGTGGTCGATGCTATCCAGTCGATCCAGTTTGCGCTTTCTCCGACCTTCACCTGCACTGAATACTTACTCACGTCGTCTTCGTCTTCCGAGGACCAGACAACCGGGAATACGTCGTCTGACTGGTACTGTCCGAGAGTCGAAATCACGCATAATGGTGCGGAATTGTCGATGAGCAGGCCGTCCGATGTGGCGACTGCGCCTTCGACTCCGGTGACGCTGACCGCTTTTACTGAAAGGTAATATGTTTTGGAGTTTTCGAGTTCGAGCGCTGTTAGTTCGACAGAAGTCTCCGTGCCTGACGATGTCCAGTCGATCACGTCCGTTGCGCCTTCGGTCGAACCGAGGGCATAAAAATATTCACTGATCGAGGATGGCACTGTTACTTCTGTCCATGATGCCGCGAATGTGGTTGTATCGCTTGTCACTTCTCCGGCGTCCGTGATTTCTGTGGCGGGCGGCACGGCGGAGTCCGCGAGCACACCGTCAGAGCACGCCGTTTCGCCGTTGATGCCGGTGGTGCTGACAGCCTTGACACAGAAGTAATAGCGGGTACCGTCGGCGATGGTGATGGATGTGAGCGATACCGATGTTTCCGCTAACGGAAGCCATCCGCCGGAAAGGTCAGTGCCGGATTCTGTCGTGCCGATCGCATAAATGTAGGATACCGCATTGGGCACTGCTGCCCAGTTGGCGGCGACCGACGACATTTCGGAAGTATAGTCGATGTCGTCGCTGGTGCCGTCGTATACATATTCGGCAGGCTGAAGGAGTGAATCGTCAACCCGGACCCCGGGAGATGAGCCGGGTTCGCTCCACAGCCCGGTGATGTTCCGCACTTTCACATTGATGTAATACGTTGTGCCGGTCTGAAGTGATAATCCCGTGATCGACTCTTCGCTGCCGTTAGAAACCGCATCGCGCCAGTCGGACACATCGGTGCCACCGGGCGTAGTGCCGACTGAAACCTGAGCCGCGGCAATGCCGGAATGCGGATCGGATGCGGTCCATCCCGCGCGCAGTCTCGTGAGGCTGCTCGATACTGTATCTGGCGTGGTTACCACCGGCGCGGGGGGCGCTGAAGAGTCGGCGATAACTCCGTTGCTCGATCCTGCCGTGCCGAGTATGCCGGAAAGGCTCCGTGCCTTGACGGAAATGTAATACTTCACGCCATCGGTGAGACTAAGTGTGGAGAATTCGTAATATGTATCCGCGGTAGTCTGCCAGCCGCCGGAAACCGTGCTGCCGCCCGGGGCCGTGCCGACTGCCACATCGTAATTCTGTACGTTCGGCACTGTGTCCCACCGGGCCGCAAGCGTGGTGGCCGAGGATGTATACTGGAGATCGTCTCCAGAAGTGCCGTCAGTAATGACAGGCGCGGCTGGAGGGGTTGTCATAATGAGTGTCTGGGTATCGGCGGCCTCAGCGAAAACGCCCTGATTGCCGACATTGTCCATTGCCTTGCAGCGAAATCCGTAAGTGTGTCCGTTTTCACCCGTGTAGACCGAGGAGACATCAGTCGTGTTGGTTTTCCACGCAGTCCACGATCCGTCATTGTCTTTTACCTGGACAGTGTAAAATCCTGAAAGGCCGGAAGCGCTGTCGGAGCCGCTCCACGATACCGAAAAACCTGTTGTGCTCTGGTAGGGTTGCAGCGGACTTACAGAGCAGGCCGGCGGAGTTGTATCGACGAAAATGCCGTCTGACGAAACCGGGGCACTCCAGACTCCGGTCCTGCTCCTGGCTTTTACTGATATGTAGTATGTCGTATTGCCCGCGAGTTGAGGCAGACCGGTTTCAGTCGTTATGTCGATTACTCTCGCGAGTTGATTGGATGCCCAGTCTTTGATTTCGTTGCCGCCGGCGGTGGTGCCGATCGCGTAAGAATATTCGGCGATGCCTGACGCTCCGGCTGTCGATGTGAATTCCGCATAGAAGGAATTCGTGTTTTTCGTGTATTGTCCCGCGTCCGTGACTGTGTCGACCGCCGGTGGCAGCGAATCCACGAGTACGCCTGTCGAATTGCCGGGAGAGCCTTCCATGCCCGAGAAATTGATCGCTTTAACACGCACGTAATATGTTTCACCGTCGACAAGAGAAAGGCCGCTGATCTGGTACGAAGTCGTTGTGCCGGTGTTGACCCAGTCCATTATCGAACAGTTGTCGGGGATGGCGGAAGCGAAGCAGACTTCGTAGGAAGCCGCGCCGTCTACCGCGCTCCATGAGGCCGCGAGCGAGGTTTTGTCAGCGGTCACGTCGATGTCTTCGGCTCCGGAGCCGTCGGTGATGGTCGCGGGATATGGCAGCATGGAAGTGTCGACTTTCGTGCCGCCGTCACCGTCGTCGCCGCCGCTGTAGTTGCCGGTGTTGCCGGCATTGTCGGTCGCGCGGCACCTGAAGTAATATGTACCGCCGTTGACGCCTGAAAACATCGCTGATGTAGTCACGGCATTAGTGACGTGATCTGTCCACGCGCCGGTCTGTTCCGCCTTGTACTGTATGTCGTATGATTTTATTCCCGATATGTCGGGCGTGCCGGTCTCGCCCCACTGCACTGAAAACGCGGCGATGCTCTGGTATGGAGTCAGCGCGGTCATCGCGCAGGCTGGAGCGGTGCGGTCGATGAGTACGCCATCGGATGTGCCGATGAACCCGTTGATGTTGGACGCGGTCACGGCGCGTACCGATGTGTAGTAAGTAGTCCCTTCCGCCAGTGCAAGGCCGATGGCGGAAAACGACGTATCGGTGGTCGATGTCCAGTCGATGACGTCATTTCCGCCGGAAGTGGTACCGACGGCATAGAGATATCTCGCCGCGAGGTCTACAGCCGTCCAGTGTGCGGAAAACTCGGACGTCAGGTTGGCGGCATCGGCATCGTCGCCGTCCGTCGATGCGTCGCTTATGCCCGTCGGAGCCGGGAGGTTGGATGTATTGACCGTGGTAATCTTGTGGTAGTCGGCGGGGACTGCGGAAATGTTGCCGACATTGTCTTTCGCTTTCACGCGAAACTTGTATGTATGTCCGTTGACCCCTGTGAAGGTCGCGCTCGTGTCCGTTGTATCGGTCTTCCATGCGACCCAGGAGCCGCCGTTGTCGCTGTATTCGACAGTGTAGCTGTTGAGGCCCGACTCGCCCATCCCGTCGCTGCCGCTCCATGCGACGAGGAAAGAACTCGTGCCCATGTACTCTGCCGAGGGTTCGGACATCGTCACTGACGGTGCCTGAATGTCTATGGTGATGCCGTTCGATGACACGATCTGGCTGACTTTGCCTGCGGCGTCCGTGGCTCTGACGTTGACATAGTATTTTATACCGTTGGCGTTTCCCGGCCAACTGATAAGACCGAGACTTGCGGGAATGGATGTCTTGCCGGCGACCGATGTCCAGCCAAGCACGTCGGTCTGGCCGGCCGATGTGCCTATGGAATATTCATATAGCTTTATGCCGGTTTCGAGGTCGTATCCCGACCAGGTGGCCTTGACCCTGTTGGCGGAATTTGTGAATTCCTGATCGGCGCCCGTGTCTCCATCGTATACATAGTTGACGACAGGCGGCTCGAAGTCTGCTACGGTGCCACAGTCGGCGAGTACCGGATAGGTATCGTCATTGGCGGCTTTGTCTCGCGCTCTGACGCGAAATTCGTATGTGCCATAGTGGGGGAAGGTATAGACGTAAGATGTCTGTGTGACGCACTGCAGATCGGGCATATCCTGCCACGGGCCGTTGTCGATGCTGACCTGGAGGAAGTAGCAGCCGATCCCGCTGGGGGTGCCGACGCTTGTATCTGTCCCCGACCAGTTGATGGTCACTGTTGGGTTGGTCGTGAAACTCGGGAGCAGTGACATGGTCGCTTCGGGTCTGGTGGTATCATAGATTACATCGTAGGTCGCGTCTTCGTTGGCGGCCTGAGTGTAGCCCGAGTGATTGCCTGCCCTGTCGAGCGTCTCGGCCTGAAATCTGTAAACGGTGCCATCGGTGCCGGTGAAAGTGTAGCTTGTATCCGTTGTGCCGGGATCGTCGCCAAGTCCTTTGAAAATGTCTGTCCATGAGGCGGCGTCGAGCGCCCCGGGGATGGTCAGTGCCTGTTTGTACTGCAGATTGTATCCGGCCACTCCGCTGCCCGGCATCGTGTCATTGCCGCTCCATGCAAATGTAAATGGCTGATTGGTGTAGTGAGGGACATTACCAGGCTTGACATTGCCGGCCACGCCGTCGCTGTGGACTGTCGTGATATTCGTTGTCGTATGGGACACGGTCGGTATGACGCTGTCGAACATCGTTTCGAAGACTCCGTCAGCATCGTAAGTGTCCTTGTTGCCTGCTCCGCCATTGTATCCGGCGGCGTCTTCCGCCTGCATCCTGAACCAGTAGGTATGTCCCTGGGTCGCATTGAACGTGTCGGTGAAGGCGTTGAGGCAGCTCTTCTCCGTCCAGTTGCCGCCACCATCGAGCGGAAATCCACCCGGCGTAACGTCCTTGTATTCGAAATGGAAACACTTGATGCCACTGAGCGAATCACTGCCCACCCAGGTGACTGGCATGCTTGTTGCCTTGACATATCTCGGCACACTGCTGAAAGTGTGCATCGGCGCCGATATATCCTTGCCGATCCAGAATACGTTGTTTGCCGTTCCGGTATTGCCAACGCAGTCTTCGCCGGTAAGAGACACCATGTTTTTGCCTTCCTGGAGCGATCCCCAGGGGATGCTGAACGGCGAGGAATACGACGTGCTGTCGACTCCCGCGGTGATCTGTGTATTGGAAATCACGGACTCGCCGAATTCTGTCTTGACAAAATATCCTGCCTTGTTGACGCACTGATCGGAAACGCTGATCGCGTATGGGCCATTGTACTGATTGGTCCATATCGAGGATTGTGAGCTCGAAAGGCTGGGCGGTGTGTTTTCCGTGGTGAGCTGTACCTGCTTGAGAGAAATGATCGCCGCTGTGCCGGATTTCCACTTGATCATTCCTGGATTGGCGTTTGGGCAGTTTCCAGAACAACTCCAGCTACAATAGCTCCCTTGATCGCAATCGCAATCGGCGGCGTCGCAATACTGCCTCGATGTGCCGTTCCACTGAAAGTCGATCCAATAGCTCGTGTTTGGCTGCATGTTCGAGGAAAGGCTCAGGCCGGTCTTCGACCCGTTGGGGGTCATACCCGTCCAGTCGAGCAACGTCGAGTCACCGCCGATCTTGAACTGACAGTTCGTATCACAGTACGCGCGGTTACCGCTCGACGCTGTGCCCCAGTTGATCCAGGGATTGTCGAATTGTATCTTGAACGCGTTTCTGTGGATACCGTTTGTATATCCGCCGCTGTTGTCCAGTCTCGGCGCTGTAATACTGGTGATGCTGTATGCGTCCGCGAAACTGCTCGCGGCAGCCATCACCACCATTATCACTGTCATCAAAACCAACCGTGTGGTGTGTCCCAGTCTATCCATCAAGGCACTCCCGAAAGCCGTCAGGCATTTTTTTAATACTGTGTTACATTGCGCGTCTTGATCTGTCTATATAACAAAAAGGTTGCTGTTATCGTTGCCTGTTATAAAAATTGTACGCCACTCTGGCGATTATGTATATCAGTATATTCATTACAGCATGGACACACCCCACTTGCCGCCATGTCCATATAAAGTGATAGTAATTCCATTATAGTGCAAAAAATCCCGCCACACCGTGATTATAATCACACCCGGCAGTCAGACAGCCGCGCATTTCGCATCACCATCTCACGCCGTCACATGTTTGCAGGCCCCGTTATTCCCCTTTCCAGCCAATTTATCATTACCCTTTTCGACTCTTCTTCATCAAGTTTTTCAAAAATAAAGTCAAGCATGCCTTCATTTATCCTGTGTCGTCTGTTATCACTGACACACGTAGCCAGCGATCCGGTTTCGACATAATTCAAAAGGGGACACACACCACAGTAAGGTTTATATGCGCATGTGGCGCATCCCGGTATAAAATCAAGCATACTCGCCATGCACACGGCTCTCACAACCGGCGCGTTGATAAGCTCGTCGTACCCATTTTCGTAGACACTGCCCATGGCGAAGCTCTCGTCGCCCTGCATGGCAAGCATCCGGCCTTCGTCGCAGGTGTATACCCTGCCGTCATAGTTGAACGCTATCTGCCCGATCCCCGCTCCGCAAGGCGACCGCAGGTCCATGTAATTGGGGTCGTATTCGCCGAATATTTTCATCAGGAAAAGCCAAGTCGCCCGTTCCACAAGATAATTACCGGCTCTATTGTATTCGATGATGTATTCAAGCGTGTCTCTGTAAAAGACGAGGAACTCTTCTTCGGAATAGCCGATTTCATCGAGCGCGCCACCGGCGAATCCAATCGGGTTGAGCTGCCGGAGATGTATGCTCGAAAGCCCGAGAGATGCGTAAGTATCGACGATTTCCCGCCCCGCCGCAAGCGCGTCCCGGGTGATGGTGACAAGCGCCGCGGGTGAATAGTCGGGATATTTTTCGGTAAATTTACGCGTTGCCTTTTTCGTTTTTTCGACAAGCTCGCCATAGCCCCCGCCGCGGTTCTTTCTGTGCAGCCACTCCGGACCATCGATCGAAGTGCAAAGGCCGACGCCCATCCTCACAAGGTAGTCCAGCTTTTCGTCATCAAGTTCCCTGAGGTTGGACACAACGGTGAGATATAGCTTCTTCTGCTCCTTCTTGTTCTTCTCGATCGCGTACTCCGTGGCAAATCTCAGGGTTTTCCAGTTCAGCAGGGCTTCACCGCCCTGAAATTCGATACTGATGCTCCTGGACGGCGACTGAAAGGCGATGTCAATCACTTTCTTTGCGGTTTCGACGGTCATGTCGGCGCCTTCCGCTCCTGTGCCGCATACACCAGCGTGACAATACACGCACTTCATGTTGCACCGGTGGGTAAGAACCATTATGAAAAGCATCGGGCCCTGAATCGTGAAAAGATTTTTCCTGATAAACCTGCTTCTGGCTTCAGCCGGTACCGCGCCCCTTGCCATCAGCATGCCACTGTCGATCAGCTTGTCATAAACCGGCAGCGATCTTTCATCCACATCAGGGGCGGTGATCTGTGAAAATTCCTCGCGTGTGACGAAAATGTGATCGCCTATTTCGTTTGTCAGGAGAACTCTGTTTTTGAATTCTCTAAAATTGTATACATGGTCATATTCACTTTTTCGTGCCGGTCCGGTTTGTTTAGCTGTTTCCGGTTTTGGACATCCTCCTGCCACGAGCACATAATTCGAGAATTCACCAATCAGTTCGTCAGGATTCTCTTCTTGATCAATATTCAAAAAATGGATTTTGTAATATCTGTCGTCCTCTTCGCATGCAATTTTGACAGCGCGTCTGAATGCGCGCACCGCGTTTTTTACGGCGGCACTGGAATAAACCGATTTCTGAAGTATCAGTGTCTGCGCATTCTCTCTCGTGGACATGGATCGCCTGCTTATTCGGGCTTGTTTTTATATGGAAGAGGTTTTGATATGCCAAGTGGATCGTCCTGATAGGTGGCGGACCTTGCTTTTTCGATGATATCCTTCAATTCGGAATCAAGGTCATCGAGGAATGTCCCGCTGGTTGAGGCTGAAGGAATAGGCGCCCCGGCTTCAGGATTTTTGAGTGAAGCCGCTATGATTGTTTTCACCATGTCCCTTCGCAGCCTGTCCCTGCCGGTTTGTCTGAGCCGTACCGTTTCCGCGAGCAGTCTGTTGTGAAACACTCCTTCGGCCTGCATGGTCATTTCTTCGGAAGTACCGGGTTTAGGTGTCAGCGCGACTTCCGTCCCGCCCTGATTCCTGGAGATTTTAACGTAATAGTCATCTATAAAAAAATAAGATGCCATGTAGATGGCATCCATTTTGTATATCTGATCATCGATCGTTATCGTTATACATCCCATGATACAAACCCCAGACCGTGCAGAATTACCAGCTTCCGTGAGACCCGTGGGAACCGTGAGACCCATGCGAACCGTGTGACCCATGCGAACCGTGGGAGCCATGCGACGAGTGTGAGGTATGATCCCCATGACAGTTGGCCCCATTGACATCGCAGCTGAAGTGGAGTGTGGATGTGCTGTTGCCGTGACCGTTGTTGTTGGTCGCGTGAGCGCTGTCTGCCATCAGACCGATCATGGTGGCTACAACGGCCGTTTTGACTATCGTGCCTTTTGTACACTTTCCCTCTTCGCTCGTGAGGAATAGCTTCAGGTCCTTTTTGACTTTGGGATACAGTCCCTTAAGCTTGCTCATGCGACACTTCCTTCCGTCCATTTTTTCAGCATAACGAATGCGGCTTCTTATATACTTCAAGTATAGAACAACCGGCAAACGTGTCAATGAGTAATTTCATTACAGTACAACAGACAACCGCCCGAATTGTTCCACAGCTTATTTCCGCACGGCAGGCTGATTGCCTGCGAATACGTCAGGCCTGATTCATTTCGCGGCAACCTTCACACCTGCTCTATGTAAATGTTAACATATTACCCAGCGTCATAACGCGAAGTGATCACAATCACACGTACTGATCCGGAGCCAGCAATGACAGATTACCCCATCGACCGAAAACGCCTTGTAGCCACATTCACCGAACTCGTCCAGATCGACAGCCCCACCCTCAGCGAAAAGGCCGCTGCCAGCCACATCAAGGCATTGCTCGCTCCCCTCGCGGCAGAAATCACCGAAGACGACGCGGCGCGGCGCACCGGCTCCGACTCGGACAACATCTTCATCCGCATCGCCGGCAACACCCCCGGCCGCCCAGTCATCATGCTCAATGCCCACATGGATGTCGTGCAGCCCTGCACGGGCATAAAACCCATTGTCGACGAAAAATACGTTCGCTCAGACGGCAGCACCGTGCTCGGCGCGGACGACAAGGCCGGCATTGCCGCCATCATCGAAACTGTGCGCGTACTGCGCGAAAGCGGCATCCCTCACGGCGATCTCCTGCTGCTTTTCACCATCGCGGAAGAGATAGGACTCGAAGGCGCGCAAGCCATCGACCCCGCCCTGCTCAAGGCCGATCTGGGCATTACCGTCGACTGCTCGGGCGGACCCGGAGCCATCTACTGCGCCGCGCCTTTCCATGACCGGCTCACGACCGTCATCTCTGGCCGGGCCTCTCACGCCGGCATGGAGCCGGAAAAAGGCATCAACGCCATCGCCATAGCCTCGAAGGCAATCGCATCAATGACTCTCGGCCGCATCGACCACGAAACTACCTGCAACATCGGCGTCATCAGCGGCGGCCGCGCCATCAACATCGTACCAGAATCCGTCACTGTCGACGGCGAGGCCCGCAGCCACTCGGAAGACAAGGTCAACGCTCAGATCGCCGCCTTCAAAAACACCTTTTCCACCGCTGCCGCCGAGGCCGGCGCTTCTGTGGAATTCCGCTACAAACGCGAATACCCCGGCTACTGTTTCCCCCCCGGCAACCCCTTTCTCTCAACCCTGAGCGACATCGCCGCCGACCTCGGCTACACTCCCCGCATAACCAAGGCTGGCGGCGGCAGCGACGCCAATATCTTCAACCACCTCGGCATCCCCACCATACCCATCGGCGCCGGTTACTACGACTGCCACAGCACTGGCGAGTATCTCGTGATCGACGAACTCGCCGGCATCGTCAAATTCCTCCTGAGGCTCATCGAAAAAAATGCGACCGGAAACTGACAATACAAACGCGAGCCACCCCCGCGCCATAATTATCGGAGGCAGTGAATCCGCCGCACTGCCGCTTGAGACCTTCGTCAAACTATGCGGATACGACGTCCGGCTGCTTCGCGATCACCGTTGCGCCGTCCCCTACTGCGCACAGTCACAGGTCGATATCGCTTTTCTCATAACCGGCGATGTAGTCGCTGTCGACGCCGCCGCCATCGAATCCATCCTCTCGCTCCACCCCGGAGCGGCCTGCATCGCACTCAGGGAGTCCGAGATTTTACGCATGGTTTCAGACTCCAAACCCCTCGTCGAAGTCCTTTCGCAACAGCGTCACGCTCTCACCGGCTCATCTCAACTCCTGTCCGCGCTTATCGAAAAATCAGGTGATGTACTCCACGACCTGCGCGAAAGGATGAAGGAACTCAGTTGCCTCTACGCCATCGCGAAAGTCATCGAAAAATCAAACCGTACACTCGGCGAAATCCTGCAGGATATCGTCCGCACCCTGCCCCCCGCATGGCAGTATCCCGAAGTCACTTGCGCACGTATCACCATCGGCTCAAGCGAATTCACCACGGATTCTTTCACCGAAACACCGTGGCGCCAGTCCGCTGACATCATCGCGGGCGGCGACAGATACGGCACTGTCGAAGTCTATTATACCGAACCCCGCCCATTGGCACACGAAGGCCCCTTCATCCGCGAAGAGCGCTCGCTCATCACCGCCATCGCCGAACGCATCAGCCGCCTCGTCGAATACAAACGCAGCGAAGAGGCTCTCCACCAGCGCGAAGTCCTCCTCAGTCTGCTCTCCCAAAAAGTCATCGGCGTACTCGAACAGGAACGCGAACGCCTTTCTCGCGAACTCCACGACTCCATCGGACAACAGATTGTCGCCATGCGCCTCGAAATCCGCTGGCTCCAGGAACAGCTCGCCGCTTCCGCCGACCCCGCGCTCTTCGCAAATCTCCAGAATCTCACCCTCGCCGCTTCCGAAGAACTCAAAAACATCTGCATGGACCTCCGACCGGCCGTACTCGACAAATTCGGATTCACGGCTGCCATCGCCGAACTCTCCAGAGAATTCAGCGCCGCAAGCGGCATCTCCGTCACCTCCCGCATTGCTGCCATCGACAACAGTTTCATTCCTCCCGCCATCGCCATCAACATCTATCGCATTGTCCAAGAATGCTTCAATAATATCGCCAACCACTCAAAAGCCGAAAACGTCGTTATCGCCCTCACCTGCGACGACGACACCATGACTCTCGATGTCCGCGACGACGGACAGGGCCTGCCCCCGGGCGACCTCTACGCCGTACGCTGTTTCGGCATCCTCGGCATGAAGGAACGCGCAAAAATCATCGGCGGCTCTTTCCTCATCGAATCCCCCCAGGACGGCGGCACTCACGTCAGAGTCACATTCCCCATATCGGCCCCATAAAGAGGTATCCACCATGATCAGAGTTATCATTGCAGACGACCACGCAGTAGTGCGCAACGGACTTTGCCGCATCCTCGACTCCGAAAACGATATCGAAATCATCGGCGAAGCAGGCAATGGCCGCGAGGCGGTTTCTCTCTGCGAATCTCTCGTCCCCGACGTCATTGTCATGGATTACGACATGCCCGAACTCGACGGACTCGAAGCCACAAAACGAATCGCCGCCCTCAATAAAAATATCCGCATACTCGTCCTCACCATGTATGACCGCGAAGACTTCGCTCTTAAGTTCCTCCAGGCAGGCGCAACCGGATTCCTTCCCAAAAACATCACTTTCGAAGAACTCCCCTTCGCTGTCCGCCGCGTCGCTTCAGGCTCTGTCTATGTCACGGCTTCTTCATCTAAAGACAATCCGAAAACCGCCCCTGCCGCCACCACTCCAGCCGCAAACTCGGCACAGTCTATCGAACATCTGAAATCACTCCTGTCCGAACGCGAACTTCAGGTGCTGCTCCGCATCGCCCGCGGCCAGAAAACCGGCGAAATCGCCGATGCCATGAATATCGGCTACAACACAGTGAAAACTTACCGCTATCGTATAATGGAAAAACTTGATTTGAAGAATGTTTATGACCTTGTATGCTACGCAGTTGCCAATGGCCTGATAGATAAGGTTTGAAAAAATACATATTTCTACTTTCAAGACACACATCATCATTCACGGGAGCCCCCTTGCAGATGAAAATAGCAGTCGACGAATGGTGCTTTCACAACGCCCTGCTGGCAAAAAGGATCACTATGGAAGATGTCATGCGGAAATCGGCGGCACTCGGCGCACAGGGCATCGGATTCGATTACTTCATGCTGAGTCCGGCCGCCCGCCGAAACCCTGCGGCTATTGCCGCGCTGCTCGACTCACTCGGACTCACCGCCGTACTCGGATTCGGCATGCCCCTCGCCCTGCCATCCGCCGCGTTCAGACTCGCCGCAGTCCAGAAGAAAGAGCTGTTCGCGCTCGCACGCGCCACACGCGCCGGCATCGTCCGCGTCATCGGCGGTATCTGCGTCCCCAACCAGGGGCGAAAACCTCTCCATGCCTCCCTCGACCGTACTGCCGAAATCAAAAATGTCGCGGGTAACCTTGCGCGCTTCGCACGCGAAGCCGCCTCGGAAGGCATCACGCTCGCCCTCGAAAACCACACCGAATACACCTGCACGGAAATGATCGAAATCATCGAGCGCGCCGGACATCCGTCTGCCCGCGTCACTCTTGACACTGGCAACGCCGCGTACCTGCGCGAAGACCCGGTCGATACGGTCGCGCGTCTCGCACCCTTCGCTGTCCACACACATATCAAGGACATGCGCGGCACTGGTCCACTATCGGCGAGCACCATTATCGGGCAGGGCGAAATCGACATCCCAGCCATCCTCGGCATTCTGCGAAACCAAAACTATTCCGGACTGCTTGCCGCTGAAATCAATCTGCCGAAAACCCGCGCAAGCGATGAAGAAACTGCACTCTCCGCCAGCCTCGAATACCTGCGAACTCTTGTCTGATTGACCCCGTAATCACTGTGGTCCGCGAGTAGTTGCCTTTTCAATCATGGTTGCGTTAAGGATAATATACGCGGCGCCGGGGTACAAGCGAAAAGTATAACGAAAACGATCTCATTGGATTCCATCTTTCAAGAAACGACAGAAATAACGTACCTTTATGCTGTAGGGCGGGTTATCCGCCCCCTCCGTTTGTATCATATACATAAAATTTTAGCGGCTTTTTACGCCGCCGTTTCCGCCAGTTTTAACAAATTTGTGAATAAGATATTGATTTACAACTTAATAAAATCATTCGTTTTCTGCAAAAAATTCAAATTGTCCATTCTCGGAACACTCGCCAAATCTCTTGCCTTTGAGAGGCCGAAGATCAATGACAGCGCCGAACTTACTGAATATGGAAAAAAATCTGTCAAAATCTCTACCCCAGTAAACCATTGCACAGGACATAGGTGCGCCCTTGCCACCATTCTCTCCATTAATGAGAAATTTGAGACGGGTATCATATAGAAAACACACACCTGTTGCAATGCCGAAAACATAGTTTTTCCAGTGTCCCGTATTTGTTGCCACAGGAACTAAAGCAAGAACTTCGGACTTGTGTTCTATATGTGCCATGGCGCACTTGCCCAACCACTTCTTTATTGAAGTACCTCGTTCTTTGTCAATGCCATACGGCGGATTTACATAGATAGATGCAAAATTCCAACTTTCAAAGAGCCCGTCGTTTTCGGGTAGTTGGTATTCAGTTTTCGCATGTACAATAGAGTACTCATTTGAACAAGGATCAAGATCAATATACCCTCCAAAGAACTCACGGACCGCATTGACATACTTCTCTGGTGTACCCCATTCCTGACTCACTGTGTTGAGTGTGCGACCAGCAGTCATTTGTGAATCACCTGCCAGTTCTTGCTTTTTAATGTGTCAAGTTCTTTTCTTAGGATAGAAAGCTCCTTGCCAACTGGAGTGATTATGTTGAACCACCCCGCGATTTCCTTCATGCGAGACGTGAAATATGATTGGAGCGCAGCGTCTGCCGCAAGAGCAATTTGAACTTTTGTGAAACGGTTGACTCCCTTTTCTCCTGTATAACTGCTGAGAAAAGCCTCTTTGGCTGCGGTCAATTCCTTTGCAGGATGAAGCAGCAATTCGTCAATAAATTGGGTTATGCCTTCATCGGTCAGGAAAAGCAACCAATCATAAGATTGAGCAAGAACCTTTAGTTCCTTGTTGTGATTATCCGAAGTGAACCAGTTTCCATGGTTGCTGACGACACCAACCGTAAGGATGAAGTGAGAAAGAAGTTCAGGATCGATAGATGCGATGACCTCAGCCATCAATTTGAAGTAATCGCCCGTACGAAAAGATCCGTCTCGTTTCTGAATAAGCCCCCCCATAGAGCCGTCATTCAGCCTGATCTTTTGTAATGCTGATACAGTTCGAGCAACATATGCACCTTGCTTGGCCTTCTCAATCGTCTGTGGCCCTTTCTTCATTCCTTCTTCGACACCGACTCGCTTGCATTCGAAGATGGCAAATGGACGAGATCTGAGAGAAGCAACAGTATAATGACCTTTATCTTTCCCAATATCATCAAGATATACGTTCAGAAAATTGTCGCCGAGGTCACAAATAGTGCATGAGTTTCTTAGAATCAGTTCCTTGCTCAATAATACGTTTGCTTTAAGGGATTCTGCGGGAAGGCCAAGTGTTACGAGGTCTTCGCACTTGACGAGTTTCTTAGCAGTAAGGGGAAGTGTGTTCCGATAAAATTCAATTTGATGCAAAATGGTTGAAGGATGAAGGCTGTATTCGACTTTGTGCTTGATTTGGTCGTTTGCATACTCTGGTTGAGGTCTTTCTATCGCAACATATCTTTCTAATCCCCAAGATTTGAGCGCGTAAAAAGTGATGATTTCCACTATCGTTCCCAAAGCCCGACCTGCCGCTTTCTTGGCGTCTTGGGCATAGTGAAACACCTCATTAGTGAGTACCTTTTGTAGTTGGTCAACTGATGGATAAGCCATGCTCCGATTCCCTTTTTTCTTCTTTCTTTCTGTGGTTTTCTTTTTCTAAAGGTCAAAAGAGTGCTTTGTTTCAGATTTAATAACGCATCGTTCCTTTTCAAGTTTATAATAGATACTGACAAAATACAATTGAGTGTTTCCAGCACGTTTGCGATGTCACAATTGTTTGTGTTTTGCGGTAAATATTAGGCATGGTGTTGTATGGGTAGAATTACATTTTCGCTGTGATACCACCCAAACAATGCTGATGCTGAAAATTCAAGGTTTTTTTGAAAATTGGCTTCATCGCTCACGTTTTTGCCAACAAACAAGTCGCTTGAGAACGGAAATGGCACTCCATTCTTCATAATAGACACCTTTCTGCACATGCGCGTCCTGAGTGCCACCGCCGACCGTACGTATTACTTATATGGACGCAAATCAGCATCATATCATCACTCTGGAAGCAACTTGATATTGTAGCGTGAATAACAGTGAAACCGGAAGCCACTGTGAAACACATATTGCTTGACACAAACGCAGCCTGTCGTCAGGAGAGTTCTTTGAGAGCCGAGATGAGAGTATCGGCATCGAATGGTTTTTTGATGAAGCGGCGGACGCCCATAAGGCGGGCTTCGAGCTCGATAGATTCATCTGCGCTGAGGATCATGATGGGAATGGAGGGCATTTCCCTGATGATATAGCGTGCCGCTTCGATGCCTGACATGCCCGGCATCCGGTGGTCGAGGAGCAGCACGTCGGGGGGCGGGATGGCCGGGTTTTCCAGAGTTTCGATCGCTTCGCGGCCATCGCGGGCAGTCCCTACGATAGAGTGTCCGAAATGTGTGAGCAGACATTCGTAATAGTCGAGGAGATCGGGATCGTCGTCGGCGATGACGATGTTGAGGCTGCGGTGTTGTGAGCTCATTGTTTGTAAACCGGCAATTGGATGATGAATGCGCTTCCCGTGATGAATTTGTCGATTGCGGGGTCTGCTGGCTGGACAGAGATGACGCCGCCGAAGCGTTCGACGATGGTTTTGACGAGCGACAGGCCGAGTCCCTGTCCGTTTTTTTCGCCGACGCGCAGGAAGCGGTTAAATACGATGTCGCGAAGTTCCGCGGGTATGCCTGGGCCATTGTCGACGATCCTGATTTCAATAGTCGAAGGGGTGATCAGCGTTGTGGTGACAGTGATGACCCGGGTATCGGCAGCGGAGTGTTTGATGGCGTTGTCGAAGAGGTTGAAGAAAACGGAAGAGAGAAGTTCGGTGGCGCTGACGTCAATGCCGCAGGGAGTATGGATGAGACGTATGGGTATGTCTTTGTAAATGGCGGAGACCGTTTTGTATGCGTCGGTGACGAGCCGGTCGATACCGATGGGGATTATGTCGTCGGATTTGATGAGTTTTGCTGCTGAGAATGCGCGAGCTTTCGAGATAAGGTTTTCTGCCTTGCGGATTTGCCTTTTGCAGCGGTCGGTATATGTGGCGATGAGCTGGTTGCCGGGGTTTTTCATGCCGAGGATGTCGAGGTAGCCGATAATGGACTGGTTGTAGTTGGTGAGATCGTGAGTCATCAGGTCGATGTAGAGCTCTGACTCACGGTGCGCGTCGAGGATATGGTTTTCGGCGTTTTTGCGCGATGTAATGTCATTGATGGCGATGACGACTTGAGTGACCTTTCCTTTTTCGATAATGGGAAGCTTCTGGATTTCAAAGTGGTGATGCTGGTCTTTGATTGTGTATGGCGTTTCCATGACGACGGGTGTGGCGGTCTCGAAGACGGTACGAAGCATGTCGAGTGCGCGGGCCGGGATGCCGGGGTATATGTCCGTGATGCGCCTGCCGATGATTTCCGTGTCGAGATCGAGCATGCGGATGGCTTCGCGGAAGGAATTGTTGATCATGGTGACGCGAAGGTCTTCGTCGAGGATGAAGATGAACTCGCGGAGGCTGTCGAGCGTCGTGCGGTATTGTATGATCGAGTCCCAGATGGCTTTTTGGGCAAGTTTTTTTTCGGTGATGTCGCGGACGAGACAGATGTTGCATTTTTTGCCGGAAATGGTTATGGGAGTCATGGTGAGATTGGCATAGATGGTGCGTCCGTCAGATGTGATGCAGGGGATGTCGGTGTCGAAGAAACCGAAAACGAGGCGGCGGTTAGTGATTTCGTCGCGGATCATCTGGTGGCAGCTTTCGTGAAAGATATCGACGAATTTTTTAGCGGAAATCTGTGATTTTGAGTAGCCGAGGAGGTTGCGGACAGCGGGATTGGTATAGATGATGCGGTCGGTTTCGGACTCGCTTACGACGATGCCGACGACGACGCCTTCGGGGAGTTCCCGGAAAAGGGCATCGGATTCACAGAGGGGGTCTTTCTGGATGATTTCGTGCGAGATGTCGCAGTATGCGATGGCGATGTGACTGGCAGTGAGTTTTACGATGCGTGCGCGCATCCAGCCTGTCGAGGGATCGGAGCCGATATGAAGCTGGGGAAGTGATGCCGGCTCGCCGGTGGCGAATACTTCACGGGCGCGGTCGAGCAGTCCTACCAGTTCGGCATCCGGGAATAGTCTTGTGATATTTTTGCCGATGATGTCAGTAGTGTTCAGTGACATGGCTCTGGCGGCGGCGTTGATGGCCGCTATAGAAAAAGTCGCGCCTGAGTCGATGGTATTGATGATAATCATGGCTTCGGCAGAGTCGTCGAAAAGAAGTTGGGCGGCTGATGCCGGAAGGAAAGAATTGGCACGGAAGATATGAGCGATGCCGGATTCGAGGTAAAGAGCGGCGACGGCTTCGACGATGGGAGCCGGGGTGAGGGGTGTTGCCATGAAAGCTTTGACGAAAGGATGTGAATAGAGAGTCGCGGTATTGGGCGCGTCGACAGACCGCGCATAGACGATGAGTGCAGCTTCGGGAGCGCGCGGATGGACATCAGCGATCATGGCTGCGGCGTCGCCGCCGTAAGAGTCGAGCGACACGGCAACCGCCCTGATGTCGGAAAGCGCTGTCGATGACAAATTCTTTCGCGGAACAATGACAGCATATATGTTTTTTGCGAACAGCGCGTCACGCAGGCTTTCGCCGTAATCACGCTCGTCGTCAATTATGGCTATTACAGGCGTTTTCATAATTATCCATTGTAGATCATCATGACAGTCTGGTATCTATGATGAATATTTTAACACTTGGTGCGCGCACGATCGAGTGTAGCGGCATGAAGCTTATGTCACACTTCACAATGGACGGCGATCCAAATAGTCTCTTCGCCATCGGCTGTCCACTCGACTCTATGGCGGCAGTGCGCGGGGATGGCTGCATGGCTGCCGGGCGAAAGTATGACCGTCTCGCCTGTGGCTTCGAACGAAAGGCAGGCCTTGCCTTTCACGACTATCACCCACTCGTACCAATCCTGATCGTACCAGAAACCCGGTGGTGATGCGTGGCCGCGCGAGACTATTCGTTCGATGCGGCATGGGCCGTGTCCGGCGATACGGTCGAAGAATTCTTCGGTGGCATCAGCCGGCAGGTTTTCGAAGATGTTAGCTGTTTCCATAGTCAGTTGCCGCCGGGCTGTCACTTAGGCGGGCCGGGTATCATGTATTCGCGCAACTTAGAGTTAAACATCATAGCAGGAGTTTTCATAATGAAAAAGAGCAGCATGGGCATAAATTCTCCCGACTGCACCCGGCCGAGCGGGAGAGATTCGAGGTGGTCGAACAAATGATTGAGTTCTCTGGTGGTGAGATTCATCGGTCCCTTGATAAGCATGTTGTTCATCCACGACATGCCGTAGAGCATGCCGAGTCTGCGCAGCCGCTGCTCGTATGCGATGAATGAATTGGCCGATGTGTCGTTGCGGCTGATAGCTTCGCGAGCTGTCTGAGCGGCGATATCGCCCGTCTTCATGGCGAACATGTTGGTGAGCATGCCACAGGTTGCGAGAGTGTCGCCGACGGCAATGAGGCCTGCCGCGACGAAACTTTTCGGGATGTTGCGCAGCAGCACGCGGCAACCGTCGAATCCGGCGCCATCGGCATCGAGCGCAGTGCGCGTCTGCATGCGGACACGGCCGCTGCTTTCGATAAACTCCCTGAGCACATCGGTCGAAGGTGTATCGGAGAGACGGAATTTGTTCTTCTGGATCGGCCCGTAAGCGATATGCGTGGTGTGAGTGCCACTGGAGACATAGCCGAGATAGGGGACGGGGTCGCCGTAAAGACGCTCAGGGCCATTGCCCAGGATAAAGCAGGCTTCGTTGGAAGGATTCGGCACCGGGGGCAATTCGGCGAAGGGAGCTATCGACCATCCGGCCGCGGTTTCGTTGACGCTGATACCGGCCTTGTGAGTAAGACGTCCCGAGATGCCTTCGGCTGAAATGACAACGCGCGCGGTGACTTCGCGGCCATCCTCGATAGTGACACTGCGGCGGTTCTGGCTGTCGGGCTGCGATATTCCGTAGGCCCGGGTATTATATGAAATCGCCGCTCCGAGAGCCATCGCCTTCTGCGCGAGGCAATACACAAGGGCGCTTTTATCGACGACGGGAAATCCATCCCAGGACTTGGTCCTGCCTTTTGTCTTCTGGGCTCGCGGCCCCATGAATGTGAAGTCGTAGAGCCATTCGTAGACGAATTCCGATGGCAGGGTGAAATCAAGTTCGTCAAATCTCAGCCCATCCGGCGTCTTGCGGAATTCGTAGAGTTCCTTCGACGCGAAGATAATGCCGCCATCAGGATGGTGTGCCCGTCGAGGAGAAGGGAGGCGCTCGATAACCACGGTGTCGAGCCCGAGCATGCGAGCCCTGATGGCAGCGCCGAGACCGGCTGGGCCCGCGCCGACGATCGCGATGTCGTATACTCTTTCAAAATCTATCCCGCCGCCCGGCGCCGGCGCGGCATTTTCGCCATCAGGGAAACGCTGGACACGGATCGCGTACTGCGCGCAATCTTCCTCACAGGCCATACATCCGAAGCAGCGTCCGGGATGGGCGATTTCGGGGGGCTCTCCCCTGCCGCTCGAGACGAAGACCATCTGCGGGCAGGTTTTCACGCAAACGCCGCATCCGTTGCAGCGCTGCGGATCATGCTGTATATGGTTGCACATTAAGCAACTCCCGTTCCTTTTCACTCATGTCTGTCGTAGCCACGCGCCCTGAGGACAAGTTCCGTCTTGAGATCGCACAGGCGTTTTTCGAGTCCGACAGGGTACTGATGGGGATTGATGAATCTTTTGACGCCGCTGTAAAAATGGTTGAGCTGTGCTGCTGCGAGTACTTTCACAGCATGAATGTCCGGACACTCACGCACCTGCGCCCCGCCACGGAATACCGGCACAAGCAGGTCCGTGTGAGACATATCCGGCGACATTTTTTTGCGACGCGTCTGATCCATCGGATCGACGATCGTCATGACCTCATCATGCGGAGTGTTGGTGTCGTAAATCGCGTCAGCCTTGAATTCGCCGCCGGACTCGAACCTGCGCACCTGCAGCAGGCCTGGGGTGGTGATCTTGATGACCTGCTCGGACAGCTTGACCGCATAGCGCCACGCGCTGCCCGGGCTCCTGATGGCGGAAAGCTTGAAAACCCCGCCGAGCGCCGGCTGATCGTAAGCCGATACAAGCTTGGTGCCGACACCCCATACCGCGATGCGGGCGCCCTGCACCTTGAGGCTTGTGATGATCTCTTCGTCAAGGTCGTTGGAAGCGACGATGACGGCATTGGGAAACCCGCCTTCGTCGAGTATTTTCCGCGCCTCGATGCTCAGGTACGCGAGATCGCCAGAGTCAAGTCTGATGCCGACCATTTCGTGTCCCATGTCCCTGAGTCGTTTGCCGGCCTCGACCGCATGGCGTACTCCCTGGAGCGTATCGTAGGTGTCCACGAGGAATATGCAGTTGTTGGGCAGTGCCCCGGCATAAGCATCGAATGCTTCGAGTTCGCTGTCGAAACACATTATCCAGCTATGGGCATGAGTGCCCTTGACGGGTATTCCGTAAATTTTACCGGCAACGACATTTGACGTCGAATCACAGCCACCGATGAATGCCGCCCTGCTCGCCGAAATGCCGCCGTCGATGCCCTGCGCGCGCCGCAGGCCGAACTCCAGCACCGGATCACCCATCGCGGCGGTCACCACACGTGCGGCCTTGGTGGCGATCAGCGTCTGGAAATTGATTATGTTGAGCAGCGCCGTTTCGACGATCTGGCACTGGATGATCGGGCCAGTGACCCGCACGAGCGGTTCGAAAGGAAACATCACCGTTCCTTCGGGCGCCGCGTCGATGTCACATGAAAATTCCATGCGGCGAAGATATTCGAGAAACCCGCTGTCGAACAGCGCCGCCCCGTCATTGCCGGTAAGAGTCGCCAGATATTCTATGTCGCTGCCGTCAAATCTCAGATTTTTCAGATACTCGATCGCGGTTTCGAGCCCGCAGGCGATGACGTAGCCGCCCTGGAACGGGTTGTTGCGATAGTAGAGATGAAATACCGCCTCGTGATCCTGCATGCCCGATTTCCAGTAGCCGTATGACATGGTAAGCTGATAGAGGTCGGTGAGCAGTGCGAGTGAAGACTTATAAATGCTGTCGATCATGTCTGCCTTCCACTTGTTGGTCTGTCGATGACTCACAACATACTATTGTATTTTAACATTTTTTCGTAGGATAATTCAGACATGGGAATATACCGGGGAAAACATCCTGCCTGTACAGAGCGTGAAGCAGTGACTGGTGACGACAGCGCAAGAGATGCTAACGAGCTTGCCAACATGCGGCTCCACGCGGCG
>CAZQSL010000029.1:0-30992 GCA_964595945.1 uncultured bacterium | reverse complement strand
AAGCGGCACATCGTTGAGCGCCATGTCGACGACGTCAGAGGGGTGATACTGCTGGAGGTGAAAGGCGCGCGCGCCCCTGATTTCGGAAGCGATGGTTTCGATATCTTCGAGAGTGAGGAGGGAGGGGTGGACGGTGGTGCGGAATTCGTGAGTCGGCGCGTGGTCGATGATGATGCGTGCCGATTGCATGACACGCGCGGCGGCGCCCCTGATGCCGGTAACGGTGTCGAGTCTGGCGAGAGGGGCCTTGTAGTCCATCGCGACATAGTCGGCGAGGCCATCGGCGAGGATGGCCCTGAGCATTTCGGGGTGTGTGCCGTTGGTGTCGAGCTTGACGGCAAGGCCGAGCGACTTGATGGCAGTGAGGAATTCGGGCAGCGCGGCATGGATGGTCGGCTCGCCGCCTGACACGACAACGCCGTCGATGAAATTTCTGCGTTTGGTGAGCGACGCGAGGATGAGATCGACGGGGATGCCGGGCAGCTCGCTGACGGTGAGGAGCTGCGGGTTGTGACAGAAGCGGCATCGCAGGTTGCAGCCGCCCGTGTAGACTATTGAGGCTATGTGACCGGGAAAATCAATGAGCGATGTCCCCTGAAACCCTTTGAGAGGCAAATTCTGCATCTGATATCACCATGGATTCGAAGGTATCGAGGTCAGTGGTCTCGGGGACTTGATAGGTCTTTCTCATGCGATATTCGTGCTGCTTGCCGTTATTCCACTGCTGGACGGGGCGGAAGTACCCCACGATGCGTGAATAGACTTCGGTTTTTTCGTTACAGTGCGACAATGTTGTCACTCCTTTCGATTTCTGCCGGCTGTCCTTCGTCCATGTAGGGACAGTCGAAGTGTTCGCCCGGGATATAGCCATGGACGGGGCAAATAGTGAAGGTGGGCGTGATGGTGAAATAGGGAAGGCGGAAGCTTGTAGCGATCTTGCGGACGAGCCTTTTGCACAGTTCGGGGTCTTCGATGCGTTCGCCGATGAAACCGTGCAGGACCGTGCCGCCCGTGTATCTGATCTGGAGGTCATCCTGATGGTCGAGTGCTTCGAAGATGTCGTCGGTGGCGCCGACGGGCAGTTGCGTGGAATTGGTGTAGTAAGGTTCGGTGGTGCCCGAAACGTTGATGTCGGGGAATTTTTTGATGTCGATGCGCGCGAGACGGTAGGAAGTGCCTTCGCCGGGAGTGGCTTCGAGATTGTAGAGGATGCCCTCGGCGCTCTGCTCCTGATAGCGGGAGACAGTGGAGCGCATGTAGTTGAGCACTTTGAGGGCAAAGTCGCGGCCTTCGGGCGATTCGATGCCCTTACCGATGAAATTGAGGGCGCACTCGTGCATGCCGATGAGGCCGAATGTCGAAAAATGGTTGGACCAGTAGGATTTTTTGCCGGCTTTGATGTCGGCGAGATAGAAGCGCGAATAGGGATACAGGGACTGCTCGGTGAGGCGTTCGAGTACCTTGCGTTTGGTGTCGAGCGCTTCTTTTGCGAGAGTCATGACGTTGTCGAGGTGAGCGAAAAATTCGGATTCGTCCTGAGCGACATGGCCGAGGCGGGGGAGATTGATCGTGACGACGCCGATGCTGCCCGTGTGGGGGTCGGCGCCGAAGAGTCCGCCGCCGCGTTTGAGGAGTTCGCGTTTGTCGAGCCTGAGGCGGCAGCACATGCTGCGCGCGTCATCGGGATTCATATCGCTGTTGATGAAATTGGCGAAATACGGGATTCCATATTTCGCGGTCATCTGCCAGAGCGTGTCGAGCTTGGGATTGTCCCAGTCGAAGTCCCGGGTGAGGTTGTAGGTCGGGATGGGGAAAGTGAAGATGCGGCCGGCGGCATCGCCTTCCATCATTACTTCGGCGAATGCCTTGTTGAGCAAGTCCATTTCAGGCTGGAAATCCCTGTAGCGCTCGGGCATGCGTTCGCCGCCGATGATGGCGTTTTCCCCGGCGAGTTTGCCGACGGGCTGGAGGTCCATCGTGAGATTGGTGAAGGGGGTCTGGAATCCTACCCTTGTGGGGACATTGAGATTGAAGATGAAGCACTGGATCGCCTGCTTGATCTCATCGTAAGTGAGGCCGTCGTAGCGTATGAAGGGAGCGAGGAGCGTGTCGAAGCTCGAAAAAGCCTGCGCGCCGGCCGCTTCGCCCTGCATGGTGTAAAAGAAGTTGACGATCTGGCCGAGAGCCGCGCCGAAATGTTTGGCCGGTTTGCTCGCGACCTTGCCGAATGCGCCCTGAAAACCCTTGAGGAGCAGTTGCTGGAGGTCCCAGCCGCAGCAGTAGACACTCAGCAGGCCGAGGTCATGGATGTGGAAAAGGGCATCGTCGTGAGCCGCCCGCACTCCGGGAGAATATATCTTGTTGAGCCAGTATTTCGATATTACGGAAGAAGAGATGTAGTTGTTGAGCCCCTGGAGCGAATAATCCATGTTGCTGTTTTCATTGATGCGCCAGTCAGCTTTGTCGACATAGGTGTCGACGAGTTCGAGCGCGTCCTGAAAGAGGGTCTTCGCTTCGCGTAGCTTGGCATGCTGGTCGCGGTAGAGGATATATGCCTTGGCGACCTCTGTGTATTCCATCTCGATGAGCTTGTTTTCGACGAGGTCCTGCACCTCTTCGACCGTAGGGACCTTGTCGCCCCTGAAGAAAATGCGCAGAGTCGAGCAAACCCTGCGTGCCACTTCGTCGGCCTTGGCGATATCGGGGTCGCCGACAGCTTCGAATGCCTTGAGGATTGCGCTGGATATTCTGTCCTGTTTGAAGGTCTGGAGTCTGCCGTCTCTCTTGCGGATAAGATTTATGACTGTCTCTGGCATTTTGCGAACACGTCCCGAATTGTAGTATGACTCTAAATTAAGTGCTTCATGCCCCCCGGATCACTTGGAAAGGAGCGAAAAATACGGGGTTTGCGAGTGAAAGCGATGCTGCTATCGGGGTTACTGCCTGCCTATGGTTGCATCACTTCAGGAAGCGATGTTGATTGTATCCCGGCCGGTTCGATCTGTCAATCAGTCCCACAAGATTTTGACGTCATTTTTCCCGAAGCCACAACATTTGGTGTTACCTGGCAAAACCGACTTCTAATCATAATATCCCTTGCGGGCAAAAATGTATTGTCTTTTTTTTAGAAAAATCCTAACATCTCAGCGCGGTGCTTGTATGTACATATACCTGCATATAGTAAAAATCACCCCAAAGTCCCTTTCATGACACCGCAGACTGCTTTTTACCCTCTTTTATCCCATATCGGCTCTTCGGATACCATGCGAACACCTGATTTCGAGCCAGCAACGCCGCTTGCTCGCTCGTGCCCTTTATTATTTCTCCCTGTCCGGCTATGCTTTTGGGTGGCGGATCACACCGCCATGCTTTTGCTCGCAACGGGAGGACTCTGACGATGAAAAAGGGGCAAAGCGCGGCAGCCGCGCAGTTCTCGGCGCTCGACATCAGGCCGATGGAGGGCGAAAAGGAATTCCGGGCCATGATCGAGTTCGGCGCCAGGTCGTTCGACCTGCCGGAGGGGATGTTTGCCGCCATGTCCAAGGGGGCTCCCAATTATGTATATGGCAACACGACCACCGCGTGGGACGGCAGCCGCCTCGTGGGCTCGGTAAGTGTATTTGAGCGCAATCTTGCCATCGGAGGCTGCCTGGTGCCGGCCGGCGGGATCGCCGATGTGATGACAGAGGATGATTTCCGCGGGAAAGGACTCGCGACGGCACTGCTCGGACGAGCCGAAGACCTGATGCGCTCCCGTGGCTATGTCTTCAGCGTGCTGATGACCGACATAGTGCCCTTTTACGCGAAAAGAGGCTGGAGCGCCATACCGCGTCCCCGCTATGTGCTCGATTGCGCCGAGGTCAAACCATTCGTCGTGCCCGACCGCTACACGGTCGAGCCCCTGCCTCCCGAAGACGCCGTAAATATTCTTGCCGGCATGTACAGCGATCCCGCAGTGACATCCCATGGTGGCATGGTCGTGCGGCGCGGCCGGTATGCGGAGACATTTTTTTCGTGGTACCAATACCGCAAGCCACTTGGCTTTGCCGTCAGGTGCGGCAGTGACATCGTAGGCGCCTGTCTCGTGCGCGTGAAGGGCAGCCGGCTCGAAATCGACGAGTGCGGCTATGTACAGTCGCATCCGGAGTCGCCCAAGAATCTGCTGCGCGCCGCGCTCGATCTCGCCAATGACAGGGGCTGCGCCTCCGTGTCCGGCATCTTTCCGGAAACTCATCCGATGGCCGTCAAATGCGTACTGCTCGGCGGCCGCCGCGAACCCGATACCATGCTGATGGGCAAGGTGCTCGATACCGGAGGCTTTGCCGATGCTCTCGCGCCGCTCTGGGCAAAAAGGACTTTCGATGCCGGTGTCGAAAAAGGCCGGTATACGCTCCAGGTCGCAGGCTCAGGCACAATCACGGCTGTCTGGGATGGCGAAAAGATCGTCATCGCTGACAGAGCGCCCAAGAGCGGATCACCCTGCGCAATAAGCCATGATGAATTCGTGGTGCGCGCGCTCGGCACATCGGGATTTCACGGCGGGGCATACACACAGCTATCACCTTTCTGGTCTGCCGCCCTGCAGCCGCAGGATGGAGTGTTTTGGGACGCGGATAAATTCTGATGGCGCGGTTTTGAATAATTGTAGAAATGAAGTGTAGTGAAATGAATGAAAAAACGATTGCAAAGCTTGAATTCGACAAGGTGATCAGACGTCTCGGCGACCTGTGCGGCTCGGAGCTTGGCCGCGAAGTGGTGCGCGGGACAGTAATATTTGACAATCATCTGGAAATCAGCGACGCGCTTGCCGCGACGCGGGAGGCAAAACGGTTTCTGGACATTTTCGGCAGCGTGTGGGACTTCGGCGCGCTGCCTGACCTGAGCGGCGGCCTGCTTTCGCTCGAAGGCGGACAGGTACTCGACGGCATGGAGCTTCGCGGTTTTATGGAGGCGCTTGAGCTCTCGGGCAAGATCAAGGGGCGCAAGCTGCCGGAGGGCGAATTCGATCATATCGAGGGCGAACGTCAATTCCTTTTTGCGGGGACAGCGATCGTGAGGCGCATCGAAGCCTCGATCGACGAGCAGGGAGAAGTCAAGGATAACGCGACGCCCGCGCTCGCCCGGGCGCGCAAGGCCGTGCGCGAACTCGAAAACGGCATCCCCGAAAAACTCCGCCGCATGTTTGCGCTGCCGGGCGTTTCGGATGTGTTGCAGGATCGCGTCGTGACGATGAGGAACGGGCGTTTTGTCATACCCGTGAAATCTGATGTCATGGGTCGCGGCACATGGGTGCTGCAGGATCGTTCGGCATCGGGCGCCACTTCGTTCGTAGAGCCGATCGGCATGGTCGAGGACAACAACCGCCTGGTGACGGAGCGGCTCATGGAGCGCGCCGAAACGGCGCGCGTGCTGAGAGAGATCAGTGGGGAACTCGCCACGCACTATACCGAAATCCGCGACTCTCTCAAGGCGCTCGGCCGACTCGACGCATTGCTCGCTCGCGGGAAATACGCAAACGAACTCTATGCCGTAGAGCCCAAAATCTCGGACGACGGCAAGATAGATATCCGTCGCGGCCGCCATCCTCTGCTCAAGGGAAAAGTCGTGCCGGTGGATGTGGAGATAGGCGGCGATGTGAAAGCGCTCGTGCTGACCGGCCCCAACGCCGGCGGCAAGACAGTTTCGCTGAAGATGGCCGGCCTGTTTCAGATGATGATGCAGGCGGGGCTGCATGTGCCGGGCGAAGAAGGCACACGCATGCCCGTTTTCCACGATGTGTTCGCTGTCATCGGCGACGAGCAGAGCATCGAAAACAACCTCAGCACTTTTTCTTCGCATCTGTCCGACATGAAGTGGATACTCGACCGCGTGGGCCGCGACTGTCTCGTGCTGATCGACGAAATCTGCTCCGGCACCGATCCCGAGGAAGGCACGGCACTCGCTTGCGGGATGCTGCGCAAGATCATCGACAGTGGCGCGATATGCCTCGCGACCTCGCACCATGGCGGACTCAAGACCTTCGCGAGCGTGACTCCTGGTGTGAAAAACGCACGCATGGCGTTCGATGAGGACGCGCGGCGCCCTTCGTACAGGATCGAGGTCGGCATCCCTGGCAAGAGTTATGCGATCGAAGCAGCCGAGGCTGTCGGCATCTCCGCCGATGTGACCGCTTCCGCCCGCGAGTACCTTTCCGCTCAGACGCGCATGGCCGAAAAACTTATCGCCGAGCTCGACGAGATGAAGAATTTCCTCGCTATCGAAAAGAAACACCTCGACGGCGAACGCGACAAGATCAGGCGCGAGGCCGAGCAGCAGCACCGCGTGCTGACTGCCGCCGAACGCGAAAAGGACAGGATGCTCGGCGAGGCTTATTCGCACGCGGAGAAGATCGTTGCCGATACCCGCTCACGGTGCCTCGCGATCCTGGCCGAGGCCGGCAATGCCTCCAAGTCGCTGCCTGCCGTAGCGAGGCTGAAGGGTATAATAAATAAGGAAGAAGTGAATGTGGAACGCGCGCGCCGCGAGGTGACTCGCAAAAAGGGACGGGTGGCGGCCGAAGACCTCGTCTGTGGCAAACGTTTTCAGCTCAGGGACACGGGCGAACTTGTGGTGTACGAATCAGGCCCCGATGCCAGAGGCAAGGTGAAAATAATGCTCGGCGAATTCCCAGCCACCGTGCTACTCGAAGACATCACTTATCCCGATCCCGCGAAAATGATGCGCCCCGAAAAACCGAAGGCGCGCGACTATACGAAATTTCTCCACGATGCGAAAGACCGCGCGAAACGCGAGATAGACCTGCGCGGCATGCGTGCGGTGGAAGCTATTGAAAAACTCGACAGCGATCTCGAAACACTCATGCTCGCTGGCGAAAAGGAAGCGCGTGTCATACATGGCATCGGCACGGGCGCACTGATGAAGGCCGTCCACGAATTCCTGCCTTCGTGCCGCATGGTGAAACGATTCGAGATATGCCCGCTGTCCGAAGGCGGCTCGGGCGCGACGAAGGTTTTTTTCGAATAGTTTTTTCGCGACGGCGGCTGATGCACCTGCACCAGAGGCGACTGAAATATCCCGCCCGGGCTGTTTTTCTCCGTTTTTTCTACTTCTTGTAGAATTTTGCCTCATTTTCAGAAGTATGTGATATTTGTGCTTGTCGCGAAAATCCATTTTGGTTTAGAATAGTCATCTGCGCACATTCGCGACCGGACACGGCCGGACTGCTTTACTGTCCGGATTTCCGATGATGCGAATGAAAACCGGATGCGCGGGTATATACACTGTATGATACCCGGAGTGAAACACAAATCTGAGCGGGCGGAGCGCCATGCCTGACAAACTTAGCATCGAACATGTCATGAGAAAGGACTTCATCGTGGTGACTCCCAATACCACGGTATACGCGGCGTCCTATCTTATGTCGCGGCATGGTTCCGGCGCGATCGTCGTCATGCAGGACGGCAAGCCGGTCGGCATATTCACCGAGAGAGACCTGCTGTCGCAGATCATCGCCAAGCGGCACGATCCTTCAGAGGTGAAGGTCGAAGACGTGATGACGCGCGAAATCGTGTCCGTGCGGCGGAGCAGTTCCGTCGAAGAGGCGCATGTGAAAATGCTTTCGGCAAACATCCGGCATCTGCTCGTGCTCGAAAACGGCTACCTCGTCGGTATACTGTCGATCCGCGATCTGCTCAGATATCGCGACAGGATACTCGAACTGCGCGTGGAGCAGCAGACCAATGAGTTGCTCGAAAGCAAAACCAAGCTCACCGAACAAAATGAAAAATACAAGCAGGAAAAACTGTTCGCGAGCAAATTTCAGAAAGACCTGATCGTGAAAAGGTATCCCGTGACGGACAGGCTGAAATTTGCCCACGTGTACGAGCAGGCCGAAGACCTCGGGGGGGATTTCCTCGCTGTGGTGCGCATCGACCGCGATCATATCGGCGTGTTCGTGGCCGACGTCATGGGACACGGCATCATCTCGGCCATGATCGCCATCGAAGTCAAGATGAAATTTGACCAGTATTATCCGAAGTATCTGTCGCCCGCGCCGGTGCTGACACACATGAACAAGGAAATGATCCCGCTCATGCCGACCGGCTATTTCGTGGCCGGGCTGTATGCGGTGATCAATACGGAAACACTGATGTTCGAATACACGCAGTTCGGACTGCCGCGGCCGGTGTTGTTCAGGACAAAGCTCGGGAGGCCGCAGCCGTTGCTGCATGGCAACATGCCGATCGGCATCCAGCGGGACACGAAATACATCAGCCGTGTCGTCATGGCCAAACCCGGCGACAAGCTGTTGCTCTTCACAGACGGATGCACCGAGCAGAAAAATCCCAAAGGCCGCGTCTATGGCGAAAGAAAATTTCTGCAGGAACTCCGCAAATCCGCCGAAGAAGAACCGTCCGTGATCGTGAAAAAACTCTATCAGTCGGTGCTCGACTACGCAAAAACCGAGCCGATCTACGACGATATCGCCATCCTGTGCTGCGAATTTGCCGCACAATGAACCCGCAGGGATCCAGGATCAAGTACAGCCGATGAAAATACTGTTTGCCAGTGTCGGGCCGGATTCTGGAGATTATCCCTTCAGGTCGCATCCGCTCGGCCTGATGTATCTCGCGGCGGCGGTCAAGTCGCAATATCCAGAAATCGAATCCCGCATCGTCGACCTGAAAGTCTCTGGCGGTCCCGGCGCGCTCGAGCCGCTGCTGGCTGAAAGGTACGACATGGCGGCAGTCAGCGCCCTGAGCGTGCACGCTGACGAACTTCGCTCCGCAGCGCTGGCGATCCGCGCCCGGCAGCCGGAGTGCATGATCGTCGCCGGCGGCCCCCACGCGACCTGTTTCCCGGAGCAAGTGCTGCAATATGCCGATGCGGTGGTATGCGGCGAGGGCGAAAAGCCTTTCACTTCTCTTGCCAGGGCGGTGCTCGCCGGCGAACCTTTCGACAGTATCGCCGCTGTATTCACCGACCCGCGCGCGTGCGGCTCCGAAAGGAGCTTCATCCAAAACCCTGACGACATTCCATTTCCCGCGTGGGAGCTGATCGACAACACACCGTACGAGCGGCATTCGAGTTTCAGCATACTGGGCCGGCGCAGGTATATGTCGCTATTCACGTCACGCGCCTGTCCGTATGGATGTGTATATTGCCACAGCATCTTCGGGCGTGGATACCGGCCACGAAGTGCGGAGAACGTCGTGGCGGAAATCAGGGAAATCAACGCTCGTTTCGGCATCGTAGATTTCGACATACTCGATGACGCATTCAATATCAACCGCGCTCGTGTTGTAGAAATATGCGAATTGCTGCTTGCTGGAAAAACGCGTTTCGAGCTTGCGTTTCCCAACGGGCTGAGGTCCGATCTGCTGGATGAAGACTTGCTGAAACTGCTGCGGCAGGCAGGCACGAAGTACATAAGTTTCGCGATCGAGTCGGCTTCGCCCCGCATGCAGCGGGCTATCAATAAAAATCTCGATATCGCCAGGGCGTCAGCCGCGATCAGGGTTGCCGCCTCGCTGGGGATTTTCTGCAACGGGTATTTCATGCTCGGTTTTCCGGGCGAATCCGGGGAGGAGATCGACACGACGGTGAGATTTGCGGTGAAATCGCCGCTGCATACGGCGCACTTTCTCAAGGTCACGCCGTTCGAGCGGACACCGCTTTATGAGGGGCTGCCGGACGATATGAAAAAAGTGCTTTCGGAGCATCCCGGCATGTTGCGTTATGGCGACAGATCGTTCAATCTCTCAGATGTGCCCAATGAGGAATTCAACGCGAAGTTGCGGCGGGCGATGCGGGTTTTTTATCTTAATCCATTGAGGATGTGGCGGCTGTTGGCGGCGCATCCGCACAAGTGGAACATACCGGTATTCGTGATGGCGGCGCTGCGGCGGATGATCCCGGGGATGGACCGCAGATGACGCGGGTGATGACGTGCGGGGGCCGGTACTGGTAAGATGTAGTAAAGACGAAACAAGCGGCGGCTGATGGATACGAAAAAGTATGGGATCATCATAGAGACATTCGAGGAGATCGCGTCTTCGTACGGGAGCCGTGGCGGGATGGAAGAGGTCAACCGTGTAGCGCTGGCGCCGATTGTGGCGAAGTGGCATGGCAGGATACTGGACGTGGGCTGCGGAGCGGGCAATTTCATCGAGAAGTACATCACGCCGGGACAGCATGAGATTTTCACGGTTGATTTTTCGATGAACATGATCGGTGAAACATGCGGACGGCTCAGGGAGCACCTGGGCAAGACGCTGCACGCGGTCAACGGGATGGCGCAGGCGTTGCCGTTCGCGCGTGACAGCTTCGATGGTGCGGTGTCGGTTAACACGCTACACAACATGCCGTCGTGGAGTGATATCCGGATTGCGATGGCTGAGATGGCACGCGTGCTGCGGCCCGGGGGATTGATGCTTGTGGAGTTCCGCAATTACAATCACCCGGTGAGGCAGTACATTTCGGATGTGTATGATCTGCCGGAGCTGCCACAGAAGGCGTTTTATCTCGCGGATGTGCGGGAAGCGGTGGAGCGGCTCGGATTTGCGGTGGAGATGGTGGTGGCGCTCGATGGCGACGAGCCGCCGGCGCGGGACTGTAAAGGATGGTATGCGGCGCTCGCGCGGAGGATTAGACGGCTCGATCCCGAGACGGCCCCGAGATTTGCCGTGATAGCGAGGAAGTCAAATACATTCAAAACGCATCTTCTGGCCCGGATGCGCGAAGAAGCCGGAGGAGCGGAACAGTGATAAATTCTGACAGGAGCAGGGTGAAGGCGCTGCTGAAGGGCGCGCTCAACAACGCAAGGGACGGGGCGTGCGCGGAGGCGGCACGGCTGTTCGTGGCCTGTCTCGAAATGGACCCCGGCAACAGGACAGCCAAGTACAACCTCGCGCTGTGCCTGGCAAAAACGGGGGAGATGGAAAAGAGCGCGGCGATATTTGCGGGTCTTATGCGCGACACGCCGCAGGATGCGGATGTGCTGGTCAATATCGGCAAGCACCTGCTCGCGAGGGGCAGCAGCGAAAAAGCGGTGGAGTGTTTTTCGAGAGCATTGAAATATGAGCCGGAGCACCCCGAGGCGCTTTGCAGGCTCGGGATCACGATGGCACGCGGCAACGGAAAGTATCAGGATGCTCTCGTACTGATCAAACAGGCGATCGCCAGGGCGCCAGGCATGGCCCACGCCCATCAGGCCGCCGGCCTCTGCTGCCACTATCTCGGCGAATACAGAGCCGCCGCCGGCCATCTGCTCGAAGCCTACAGGATCAATCCCGGCAGCGCCGCCATCAACAATCATCTCGGCATCATGCTGCTCAAGATCGGCGAAGAGCAGAAGGCCGATGCCCACTTCAAAAAGGCCTTTGCCATCAGGCCTGACCTCAAGCTCAAATATGAAAACCTGTGGGATATGGAAGACAGCCTTTTCTGAAACGGCCGCACACGGCTGCCCCCGATTGGAGAAAAAACATTCCCGCCAATCACGCGCCGCAATTATAATAGACACTGTCCGGCACGCTCCGGACGCCACAACCCGCGGAGGTAACTAATGGCAAAATATGAAGAGAGAGAAATCACCGCTCCCGTAGACCTGTGCTCGGGCCCTGGACGGCTCAATCGGGACGCCGTCGGCTTTTCACGTTTCCCGGTGCAGCGATGCAACGTCACGGGCCGTTTCCTGCGAAAGAAAAAATGGAACTACTGCTGCATCTGCGCCAATGATTTCGCATTTGCGTTCGGCATCGCCAACATCGACTACTACGGCACGACTTTCGCCTATATGGTCGACTTCAAAAAGAAATGGTTTGAGGAAATGGGTGTGATCGTGCCACTCGGACTGGGATTTGACATGCCCGAAACAGTCGAAGCCTCCGTTTCCCATCACCACAAAAAAATGAGCGTCGACTTCATCTACAACACCCGTCAGCACATCACGGTGAAAATCTCGTCACCCGATTTCAAGGGAAAGCGCCTTCGCGCCGAATTCGAAATCACCGTGCCCGACAACCACGAGACACTCAATGTCGTGGTGCCGTGGAGCGACACCCTGTTCCAGTTCACGTCCAAGCAGAACACTATGCCTGCGAAGGGTTACGTGGAACTCGGCAACGACAAATATGTGTTCGACGCGCCCGACTCGTTCGCGACCCTCGACTATGGGCGCGGGATATGGCCCTACTCGATCACATGGAATTGGGCATCAGGCTCGGCCTGGCAAGGCAGCGATCTCGTCGGGCTGCAATTCGGCGCGAAGTGGACCGACGGCACGGGCACCAATGAAAACGGCATCATGCTCAACGGCAAGCTCTACAAGATCAGCGAAGATATGATCATAGATTACGACACATCCGATTTCATGAAACCATGGACGCTCAAGACCGAATACTCGGACATGGTCGATCTCGTACTCACGCCGCGCGTGGACAGGTCGTCGATCGTCAATCTCGGCGTGCTCGCGTCCGAGGTGCACCAGATGTTCGGCATGTACTCGGGCATCATCAGGGTGGCGGGCCGCGAAATCCCGATCAGCAACATACCCGGATGGGCCGAGCAGCATGTCGGCAAGTGGTAGCGCCCGGGCAAAGTTTTATCACGCAATCCCGCAGTTCGTATATAATAGACACTGTCAGGCATGCGTTGCCAGAGAGCCACGTATGCCAACCCCGCGGAGGTGGCAAATGCCCAGGTATGAAGAGAGAGAACTGACCGCTCCGGTCGATCTGTGCTCAGGCCCCGGACGGCTCAATCGTGACGCCGTCGGTTTTTCACGTTTCCCGCTCCACAGGTGCAACGTCACCGGCCGGTTCCTGAGAAAGAAAAAGTGGAATTACTGGTGCGTATGCGCGACCGATTTCGCGTTTTCTTTCGGCATCGCCAATGTCGATTACTTCGGCACGTCTTTCATCTACATCGCCGACTTCAGAAACAACTCATGCGAAGAGATGAATACCGTAGTCCCGTTCGGCACCGGATTTGAAATGCCCGAGACGGTCGAGGAGACGGTTTCGTACCACCACAAAAAGCTCAATATCGACATCGTCTACAATTCCGCCACAAGCATCACCGCCAAGATCACGGCGCCCAGCTTCAAGGGGCGAAGACTCGATGCGGAATTCGACATCACCATCCCCGACAACCACGAAACACTCAACGTCGTGATCCCGTGGAGCGACACGCTGTTTCAATTCACGTCCAAACAAAACACGATGCCGACGAAGGGCTTTGTGCAATTCGGCGACGACAGGTATGAATTCGGCGCGCCCGACGCATTTGCCATCCTCGACTATGGCCGCGGCATCTGGCCTTATGAGACCAAGTGGAACTGGGCATCGGGCTCCGCGTGGCAGGGCGGCGATCTCGTGGGACTGCAATTCGGCGCGCTCTGGACAGACGGCACCGGCATGAATGAAAACGGCATCATGCTCAACAGCAAGCTCTACAAGATACACGAGGATATGGTCATCAGATACGACACGTCCAATTACATGAAACCGTGGACGCTCAAGACCGAATGCTCCGACATGGTAGATCTCGTGCTCACGCCGCGTATGGAAAAATCACAGAAAATCAACGCGGGCATCATCGCCGCCGAAGGTCATCAGATGTTCGGCTCATACTCCGGCATCATCAGGGTGGCGGGCCGCGAGATCAAGATCGAAAATATCCCCGGATGGGCCGAGCAGCACGTCTCTAAATGGTGACATAGCCGTATCCGGCGCGGCCAGATTTTGCAGGTATGCCGGATAGCGGAAATAATAACGTTTGTGGCAATCACACACTTGGGCGGGGCGCAGGTCTCCGCCCTTTTCGCAGGACAGCTCTGGATGAAAAAAAACACGGTAATGAAAATGTACGATGCGATGCTCGCCGCTGCCGGCCCGCGCCACTGGTGGCCGGCTGAAACACCCTTTGAGGTATGCGTCGGAGCGATCCTCACGCAAAACACCGCCTGGAGCAACGTATGCCGCGCCATCGACAATCTCAGGGCCACAGACGCCCTTTCGCTCGCGAGGCTCCACGCCATGCCCGTCGAGACGCTCGCCAGCCTGATAGTGCCAGCCGGCTATTACAACGTCAAGGCAAGGCGCCTCAGGAATTTCACGCAGATGGTGCATGATGATTTCGGAGGCAACCTTGAAAGTTTGTTAGCGCTCGACATGCTGCCGATGAGAGACAAGCTGCTTTCGGTCAACGGCATTGGGCGAGAGACTGCCGACTGTATGATCCTCTACGCTGCAGGCAAGCCTGTTTTCGTAGTCGATGCGTACACGCGCCGCATCGGTTCCCGGCACGGGCTTTTCGCACCTGACGCCGACTATGAAACGATGCGCGAATACTTCACACGATCAGTGCCGCGCGATGTCGCCGTCTACAATGAATACCATGCGCTGATTGTCTTCACGGGGCATCACTGGTGCCGCAGGACGCCCGTATGCGAGGGTTGTCCGCTTACTGCTTTTTCGCGTTGCCAAGCACCTTGAATGTCACCGGCGCGGAATAGAGCGAGCCGAGATTGGCCGAAAACGCGGGCGGCGTGATGATCGCCTTGACGGTATACTTGCCGGTGTTGCTCATGTCGAAGTAGTTTTCGAGAGTGATCTTGACCCCGAAAAAATGATTGGGATGCAGTATGAACGCGTCGGCGTTGAGCGCGACCTGCGGGGATGGATTCGTTTCGATGGGACTGATCTTGACCCCGTCCGGCCCGACGAGTTCGATATTGACAGATGGATTGATCGTGGCGCTGAGGGCTACATCCTGTGCTGTGTTGTTGACGATCATGACCGTGACGATCTTTTCCTGACCGGGCACGAAGTCCGTGGCTGCCGGCAGCACATGCACCGCGACACCTCCGGCACCTGCGGCAGTGGCGTTATTTTTTCCGCGCACTTCTTTCACTTCCGATGACAGCTTGTCCTTGCCCGTGTAGGGATTGATCAGCGAAAAGCTTGTCTCGCCGGCTTCCTTGACGAGAAACAGCATGACTTTTTCGCCCACCGACATATTGGCGAGCGGTGGCTTTTCGTTGTTGGCGCTTCGCAGGAATTGCACTTTGATCGAACTGCCCTGCGGGATGCTGCCCTTGAGCGGCTCATCGACTCTGACGACCGCTATCATTCTGGTGCGTGATTCGGTGACCCCGGCGGCTGCCTTGCCAGTGTCGGCCTTGGAGATCGATGTCACGGTGCCGCGCACGACGAGTTGGGACATGGCGAATTTGTCTTCGAATTTTTTTGGGATCGGAGTCTGTATCTGCACCGGATCGAATCCCCTGGGCAAATTGTTAGCCCCGCCGGCAACCATGCCGCAGCAACTTATCGCAATCATAACGGCCATCGCCGCAATCAGCCTTTTCATGTCGCCACCTTTCACAGCAGCCTCACCCGGCCCGCTGTCGCGGGCATGTTTTTCCGCCGGAGAGCATATCAGTCCCCCGCCATCTGATTTTATCCCTTTTCGCCGTTTTTATAAACCCGCATTCCGCAATAGCATTCCGGGGTACGGCCGCATTAGATCTCTGTTGCCGCCGTCGATGACCCGGCGGGCATCTCCTGCTAAAATATGTAAGGGATACCGCTCCTGCCGCCGCCAACCGGCCCGGCACAAGAGCCGCCCCGCGCAGGCCGGTATCCCCGGTCTGGAAAGGACTCACGCACATGGCTCTGTTCGCCACACAAATCCTCACACTGCCCACCGGCGAAGACATCCGCCTCTTCTCACCTGATCCCGCGCGCGACGGCCAGCGCCTCATCGACTATGCAAGGGCCGCTTTCGCCGAACACCGCTACCTGCTCTTCACCGCCGAAGAGTTCGACCTCTCCATCGAGCAGGAGTCCGCCTGGATCGCCGCTCACAACGACTCACCCACCTCCATCCTCATCGCGGCCGAATACGACGGCGAGGTGATCGGCGTCTCCGACATCACCGGCGGCGCGACCCAAAAGGTCGCCCACAAGGGCGAATTCGGCATCTCCCTCCGCGCCGCCTGGACCGGCGGCGGCATCGGCTCGGCCATCATGCGCGAAATCATCGCCTGGGCCGAAGATAATCCCGTGCTCGAAAAACTCACCCTCAGTGTATTCTCTGACAATGATGGCGCACGCAGGCTCTATGAAAAATTCGGTTTCGTCCACGAAGGCCGCCGCATCAGAAATCTCAAAAACGGCGACGGCGACTACAATGATGAAATCCTCATGGGCCGCTTCGTCTGATCCCGGTGAATATCAGCCATGATCCTTTAAATAAACCGCGCTTTTAGGCTATAATCTTACTGACCAGCGGAAACCTCATTCCGGATTTCCACTGCGGTGCTGTCAATTTTTTTCTATGAGGTGCAGTCGTGGCTCTCGTCAACCCGGAAAAAACCAGGGCTCTTGTCAACGGACTCATCCCTGAATTCAAAGATGTCGTCATCGATTTCCTCCAAACCAAAAAAGCCGTGCCCGAAGCCGATTTCACAAAAATGGTGGCGCTCCTCGCAGATGCCTTCGACGAACTCCTCTCTGACACTCCCAACGAAAAACGCGCCGACAGAAAACTCCGCGAACTCATCTTCATGCTCATCGAAATCAAGTATGAAAACGATGTGCAGGACGAAGCCCTCAAGACTGCCACGCGATTTATCCGCGAAAAACTCTACCGCCCCTCCGAAAAGGAAAAACTCTCGCGCCTCTGGGCCAAGGATGTCTACGACAACTGGTGCGGGCTCGACCATGACAAAATCGAACACATCGCCGGCTTCGACGGCATCCTCGAAAAACTTTCCGACCTCTCTCAGCCAAAACCCGACTTCAATTCTCCTGAACTGTACGACCTGCTGCTCGAACTCACCCAGATACTCGCCGCCCGCTGGCTCGAACAGCTCGAAACCGAAGAATTCGACTCCGTCGTCGCCAAGGGCGCGGAAATCGCCGCCATCGTCGAACGAGGCGAAGAGTCCACGCTCGGCGACTCACTCGTGCAGTTCGCGGGCGACCTCGCCAATTTCGTCGGCGTCACGCCTCTGCTGCGCCGCGCATTCGCCGGCTTGCTCCTCAGCGATCTCATCATTCGCCAGGTAGGCAAGAGCCTCGGCATCAGCGAACGCCTCTCGGTCGTCGATTTCATCATTTTCGTCATCGTAAGAGTCTTTGAAAAAGAAGAGCTTTCCCTGATCGACAAGGCACAGATCGGCCGTGTGCGCGCCGCTCTCGAATCCGTCATGGACATATAGCCGCCACGCTATCCCGCCGGTCTCCTGCCCCCCTTTCCAACCATTTTTACCAGCCTCGCCGCTATCTCTCTCGCGGCTATTTCATGCCCCCGCTCGTTGAAGTGCACGTCGTCTTCCGTCACCACTTCATCGCGATGGCGCCTGAATGCTTCATCGAGCGCTATCACTTCAAACCCCTCTTCGAGTCCCGCTGTCAAAAATATTTCGTCGAACTCTTTTGTCTCCCCGGCGACCTTTTCCGAATACCGCCCGCCATCCATCGGCGGCGACAGCACGACGACAAACCGCGCGCCGCTTTTCCCGACCACCCCGCGCATGGCATCCAGTTCCCGGCGCCATTCGCCACTGTCCCGGTCAGTACTACGCCCATCCTTTTTCTCCCTTTCTTTTTCCCAGACGCTCAGCCGCCGGTACAAATGCGAGTGCATCGTCAGCGCCCGGTTGACTCCCTCCGGCACCGGCAGCACGTGCAGGCAACTGCCGCCCGATACAAACTCGGGTTTCATCTTCACAATCTTCCGCCCCTCGATCGCGTATTCCAGAAGATCGTCGGACCATACGTGATAGATCACCACATCCGGCCTGACGGCTGCTCCCCTTTCGCGATATCTCTCCGTCGATTGCCTGATGTTGTATCCAGGCACACCCAGATTGACCGTCACGACCTCCCGGCCGCCGAGCGCCGGTGCGTAGCGCCTGATCTGCGACATGTACGTCCGCTCCCTCTCCACATCGACGCCGAACAGTATCGAGTCGCCCAGGCCCACTATCTTGAAATGACCGCTATCGGCCCCGAGACGAGCGAGCGCGGCGCGGTCATACTCCACCGCCACCGGATTTTCCCACATCACCAGTCCGTTCGACTCCCACACGTATGAGTCGTCCATCCGCTTGGGCCCACTGGTCAGCTCCATCGGCATAAACAGCCGCACTCCCGCCTCGCCGGCCACCAGCGCGATCACGGCCAGCAGCAGGATATACACTACACGAAACAACACTCCCCTGACCTCACTCTTCACACTACTACCCATATCGCTTCCTTTCAGGCTCTATTGCACCCGCAACATATCATTAGGCTATAATATATCCTCAACCGGGCATCGATCACAATCGCCCTCAAAGGCCGCATCATGAAAAATCGCAAGAAACTCACATACCTCAGCTATCTCTACCTCGTCTCCTACGCATTCACCACCACTTCCATCGGCGCATGCAACAAACCCATCGCCGTCGCATTTCACCTCAAGGACAATGCCATGGGCATGCTCCTCGCGTGGCTCTTCGGCGGATTTGTCGTCGCATCTCTCATCTGCAGCTACTTCATCCAGCGCCGCGGCATCAAAAAAACCATGCTCGGCAGCATCGCGATCCTCGGCCTCGCCCTCGTCGGCACCGGCCTCTCGTGGAACTCATGGATACTCTTCCCCATGATGCTCTGCATCGGCATCGGCGGCGGCGCGGTCGAGGGCGCCGTCAACGCTCTCATCGCCGAAATGTACCCCGACACCCGCGTCTCTTCTCTCAACCTCATGCACATCTACTTCGGCGTCGGCGCATTCACATGGCCCCTCATCGCCGGATTTCTCCTCGCCTCGGGCATCTCATGGCGCGCCATCTTCATCATCCTCGGCATCTACTCCATCGCCATCGGCGCACTCATCGCCTCTCAGAAATTCCCCGCTTCCAAGTCTCACACTTCTGACTCCTCCGGCCTCCGCGACATGTTCAGACTCATCACCAGCCCGGCCGCTTTCCTCATCGCTCTCATGGTCGCTTTCTACGTCGGCGGCGAAATGGGCATCAACTCATGGATCGTCCGCTACTTCGACGAAGTCATCCTCCATAACAAACCTCTCTCCATCCCAGTCTCACTCACTCCAGCCGGCATCCCCTTCCGATTCGTTTTCACCAGCACCATGTTCCTCACCATCTTCTGGCTCACACTCACTCTCGGACGCATCGCCACCGCCATCGCCGGCAAATACCTCCCGGACACTACTATCCTCCGCATCGAAACACTCCTCTCCACCATCTTCGCCATTGCCACCTTCTACGTCTCCAACATATTCCTCGCCGGCATCTTCCTCGCACTCACAGGCTTCTTCTTCTCCGGCATCTTCGCCACTGCCATCGCCACCGGCGGCAACCGCTACCCTTCGCAGATCGGAGCTGTCAGTTCTCTCATCATTGGTTTCTCAGGCCTCGGCAACATCGCTCTCAATGCCGGCATCGGCGTCATATCCAATTCCTGGGGCCTGCGCACCGGCATGATGACCGCAGCGCTCTTTCTCATCGTCATGACCATCTGCGCCTTCCTCATCCCCAAAACCCCGCTTCTCAAAAACTGAACCGCATCATGCTATAATACCTCCCATGCACGAGCCATTATCAACCAACTCTCTCACACCCTCCGGCAACGGGCACGACTCACCCTGCACCACGCCTCTCCGCCAGCTACTCATCTCCAGCATCCGCTCCATCATCGAACCCTACGAAATCCAGATCAAACGCCTCCGCGCCGAACTCGAACAATACAAAACCATGGTCATCCTCAGCCGCCTCGACGATGACGACGCCCCATCTCCTCTCTCCCATCAGCAGGAAATCTCTCTCCCCTCTCCCCCCGCGCCATTCCTATCCGACGACACCATCATCTCCCTGCTGCCCCCCATCCCCGATCCCCCCGCACCAACACCACCACCGACTCCTCCTGTCCACTCCGAAATCAAGCCTTACATCGACACCATCAATTCCATCATCATCCACACCCGCTCTCACCATCAGAAATCACTTCCACTCACATTCCTCACATCCCTGTTACCATCAATCCATGACATCCCCTCCATCACACATCACACACCGCCACCCGACAATTCAGCCGCCGACCTCGCCGCCGCAGAAGACATCATCGCAGAACTTCGCGCCGAAATCGAAACCCTCATCCCTCTCCAGCAGGAAAACCGCGCACTGGCTGAAAAAAACGCATTCCTCACCGTCGAAATCGAACGCCTCACCCGCGAATCCGAAGACCGCTTCCGCGAAAAAATCCGCGACCTCTCAACCGCCGCATCCCGCATCTCCGAACTCGAACAGCAACTTGCCCTCCTCGAATCAACCATCGCCGCACAAAACGAAAAAAACAAAAAACGCAAACCGCGCAACACATCCTCCCCTGATCCCTCCCTACCTCCTCCCGCCGATCCCATCCCCATCGTCGAGACACTCCATCCCGCTTCTCTCGAAGACATCCATGCCGCCTTCACACAAGCCACTCTCCATCCCGATCTCCCCCACCTCCTCGCCTTTCACTCCGCCGTCGACGCCACTCTCTCTCACCATGAGGCCATCGCCCTCTTTCGCGAAAAAATCGCTCTCTCCTACACCAGCCCCCTCGCCCCCTCTCTCTGCGTCCTGCTTGCCATCGCATATCATCATATCGGCAAAATTTCCCAATCCGAATACTTTGCCGCCAGCCCCCTCATCCTCACGGACTCTCTCGCCTCTTCTCTCATACAGGCCATAGACACGCCACCCGGCATCTTCGACTGACCCTCCGCCAACCCGCAAAATCTCTCTCGGACACACCAAGCCATGACCACACCACGCACTGCCGCCATCATCCCCAACTACAACGGAGCCGCCTTCCTGCGCCCCTGCATCGAAGCCCTCCTCGCTCAAGGCTACAACCGCCTCGACATCATCGTCGTCGACAACGCTTCCACCGACAACTCCCTCGACATCCTCGCCGAATTTCCCTCCGTTACCGTCATCCGCATGCAGACCAACACCGGATTCGGCACAGCCGTCAACGTCGGCATACGCGCCACGGGCAATCCCTACATCGCTCTCGTCAACAACGACGCCATCGTACAGCCAGGATGGCTCGACGCTCTCGAAGCATTCCTCGACGCCACCCCACAGGCCGCCGCCGCCGCCCCAAAAGTCATCTTCGCCACCGCCGGCAACATCATCGATTCCTGCGGCGACCTCTGCACCCCCTATGGATTTCCCCGCAAACGAGGACATTTCGACACCGACACCGGCCAATACGACACCACCGCCGAAGTCTTCTCCGTCTCCGCCGTCGCCACGATCTTCCGCCGTGACATGTTCGACTCCATCGGCTTCTTCGACGAAAATTTCTTCGCCTACTACGAAGATGTCGAACTCGGCCTCCGCGCCCGTCTCGCAGGCTGGCAATTCTACTGCGTCCCCTCCGCCACCACCCTCCACCGCTACTCCGCCACCTCTGGCCGCCAGGTCAAGCTCGGCCTCGAAGAAGTCTACATCCACCTCACCGGCATGATGCTCAAAACCGCGCCCACGGCCCTCCTGCTCCGCCACCTGCCATCGGTCCTGCTGTTCCACTCGGCCATCATCGCGGGCGTCGCCATCGCACGCCTGCGCCGCAGGTCGCGCCTCCCGAAAGTCCCTGTCACACGATTCATCCCCGCCATGCTCGCACAGCGCAAGGCCACCCAGAAACTTCGCGTCATCTCCATCTCCCAACTCGAATCCGCCATGATCCGCGACAGTGTCCTGCGTACTCTCGCTACACGCATCCTCAAGGCTGCCGGCTTCAGGATAAACTGACTTTCACCACCGCCCTGCTTTTTTCAAACAAATATTACCAACTGGCCTCACAACAAATATGAATCTCACACAATACTCTAAATGGCGTGGAGACTCAGCCTTCGGCCAATGGCAGCAGGACCGTTTCGGGGCGCCCTCCTTTCTCTGCTCCGGCTCCCCCTCACCCTCCAGCCACACGACCGAACCCTCCATACGCCACTCACCCTGGCATCAGACCGGCAATCTGCGCCTCACCGCGACTGCCCACTGCGGCGGCTGGCTCCAGATGTACTCCTCCGACCGCGGCCTGTGCAACATGACTCCGTGGCAGCCCCCCGCAAAGCTCTTCGGCGGCGGAGTACTCTGCCTCAACCACCGTGACGGCACCCGCACGATCATTCGACGCGGCATCCCCTCGCGCGCCGTCATCCACTCAGCGCGATTCGGCCTCGGCTACACCGAATACTCCTCTTCACTCGAATCCCTGTCGCTTTCCGTCAACCACTGGTCGCCGGAAGGAAACAGCCCCGCGCTCGTTTCCGACATCTCATGGACAGGCCCGGCCGGTTCGGTCGCAAGCATATCCCTGCTGTTTTCAGCCGCTTGCTGGCCCATGGTAGTCGCCCCGCTCTGCACAGGCACGCGACGCGAGACATTCGGCCCGCCGCCAGCCGGCAGTATCCTTTCCTTCCTCTCGCGCAATGTCCTGTCGCCGCTCGGCATGACTACCGACAAAACCAGATGGCGCAAGTCGCGGCTTTTCAAATACGAAAACATCATCACGGACACCCACTGCGTGATCGCTCCTTTCATCGACCGCAGACACCTTTTCAATCCTGACGAGCGAACATCTTTCCAGAAAAACCCCCTCCCATTCTTCGCCCACGCATCGGGAAAAGGCACCTGGCGGACACATGATTCGCGCCTGTTTTTCAATCCGGACGGCTCATTCGCCGCAGACGCCGTGATTTCCGATTTCGTCATCACAGGCACATACCCGCTGCTCGAATACTCATTTGATCCCTCCTCCGCTCACTCCGGCGTACGCGTGATATGGGGATGCGCCGAAACGGACGAAGCCGCGGTAACAGTCGAAAGCCTTGCCACCGCCACACTCGAAAAATCCGTCGCCGCTCGCATGTCGTCGAGCTGCCGTTTTTCAGTGCCGGAGATACCGTGGATCGAGCGCGAATGGATGTGGCACGGTGATTCGCTGCGCTCGGCCACCATGTACGACAATTACACACGGCGCCACATCACCCGCCAGGGCTCCGCCTATTACTTCCTCCACGCGATCGAAGGCGCCCCCCGCGACCACGCCATATACTCCATCCCGCTCACCTATCTCGACCCCGATCGCGCCCGCGAAACCATCGAGTCTTCCATGTGCTTCATGAAACCCGACGGCATCATGCCATACGGCGTACACGGCTACGGCCAGATCGCGGGATTCGGCCTGCACGACCTCCCGAGTGACCTGCCGCTCGCTTTCCTGTGGGCTCTCACCGAATACATTTTCGCCACGCGCGACTTCGCTTTCCTCGATAAACATATCCCCTGGTACCCCAGATCCGATGGCTCTTCGCGCACAGTCCGGGAACAGATCACCATCACCTGCGACTACCTCATGCACCGCTTCGGCACCGGCCCCAACGGTCTTCTCCGCGTCGGCACCGGCGACTGGAACGACCCTCTCAATTTCCACGCGCCCAACCGACGCGCATTCATCGGAAAAGGCGAATCTGTCTACAATACCGCCATGGCGCTCTACGTCATGCCACGCGTAGCATCGCTCGTTTCGCAGTGGGATACCAGCGCTTGCGGCAGCATCACATCATGGACCGACACCCTCTCCGAAGCCCTCGCGCGCCAGTGGAACGGCCGCTGGCTCTATCGCGCCTGGGACGGCCTCGGCCACCCCATCGGCGACAACCATCTCCACCTCGAACACAACGCATGGGCGCTCGTCTCCGATGCACTCCCAGCCGATCACCGCAGGACTCTCGCCGACAACATATTCACACTGCTCGACGAGCCCTCCCCCATCGGCGCGCGCTCTCTCCATCCTCCCCGCCGTCTGCGTTTCAACGTCATCCCTCAAGGATGGGACACCAACGGCGGCGTCTGGCCGGCCATCAACATGCTCCTCACCTGGGGCTACTCGAAAGTCTCTCCCCAACTCGCTCTCAGCAGCCTCATCATGAACACCTTCTGCGCCCACGCCGAAGCCTATCCGGACATCTGGTACGGCGTCTGGTCAGGCCCCGACGCTTTCAACGCACCGCCCGGCAGATTCCCGGGCGAAACATTCTCTCACTTCACCCCCATGGCCGACTTCCCGGCCATGAACGCCAACGCACATGCCGCCCCTCTGCTCGCCTCACTCAAACTCGCCGGTATCGAGCCTTCCCTCACCGGCTTCACCTTCGCCCCGGCACTTCCCGAAGACCTCCCATTCTCCCTCTCCACCCCACTCGTCTCCGTCTCGCTCCGCTCCGGCATCTACTCCTTTTCCTTTTCCCCGCAGACAGCCTGCACCGACACCTCACTCACATTTCACCTCCCACACCGATTCACCAGAGGCCGCCCCTTCACACTCGAGCACCCAGGCGGCATCACCACCATACCCGCACAACGCGGCACCGTAAAATTCTCCATCCCACTCTCATCCTCCCGGACTGTTGCATGGAAGCTCCGTTTTCATTAAATATATATACAGGCAACTCTTGAGACACACACCACCCGGAAGGTGACAACAACATGACTACAGACCCCACAACCAGCCAGTTCGACATAGTAATCGCTGGCGGCGGTCCCGCAGGCCTCGCATGCGCGCTATACGCCGCCCGCGCCGGACTCAGCGTAACGGTATTCGACCGCGGCATGCCCGGCGGACAGGTCGGCATGACCGAATGGATCGACAACTACCCCGGCTTCTCAGACGGCGTATCAGGATTCGACCTCGCCGAAAAAATGCTCAAACACGCCCAGCGATTCGGCGCGGAAATAACCTACGGCAACATCGAAAACTTCGCCTGCACCGACTGCGAAGAAGCCCCCTACCTCCACATCACCCTCGACGACGGCCGCTCTGTCGGCTCACGCACTCTCGTCATCGCCACAGGCGCCCAGCCACGGCTGCTCGGCGTCCCCGGTGAGGAAAAATTCCGCGGCCGCGGCGTTTCCTACTGCGCTATCTGCGACGGCAACTTCTTCAAAGGCAAGGAAGTCGCCGTCATCGGCGGCGGCGACGCCGCTGTCGAAGAAGCCGTCTACCTCAGCAAACTCTGCTCGAAAGTCACCGTCATCCATCGCCGCGACCAGCTCCGCGCCTCCCAGATCGCCCAGGACTCCGCCTTCGACCGCCCCAATATCGAATTCGCCTGGAACTCCCGCACCATCGAAATCACAGGCACCGGCGAAAAAGCCTCAGGCGTACTCGTCGCCGACACCACCACCGGCTCCGAACGCATCATCCCAGCCGATGGCATCTTCATCTATGTCGGCATCAACCCCATCACCGACTTCCTCAAAGGCAAACTCGAAATTGACGACCAGGGATTTGTCATCACCAAAGACAACATGGAAACATCCATGAAAGGCGTATATGCCGTAGGCGACGTCAGACGCCCCCAATACCGCCAGATCGCCACTGCCATCGCCGACGGAGTCACGGCAGCTCTCGCCATAGACGGCATCGTCCACCAGAAGCCTCCCCGTCTGCTCAAACAGTGGTAAGGGGTTGGAAGAAAATAAACATAGCAAGATTGCGCCGGATTTTTGGCCGTAATCAAGGCGCTTGCGAAGGAGCATACCTAAAGGTATGTAACTGAGCAGGCAACACAGAAGACGGAAATATAAGACAAGCAAGATGCTAAGGTTATTTTGTGACAAGCCCTTAGCCTCCCCCAACGGGACATCCCAATGCCCTCCGCCGCATCATCCCCCATCGCCGCCCGCTCCGTCTGGCGGCATATCCACCGCCCCGAGGACTACGCTTCGGACGCCGGCGCCTTTGTCATGCGCGAACTCCGCCTGCCGCTGTTTCTCATGAAACCCTTCGTGCCTCTCGTCCAGGGCATGGTCAGAAAATGGCCCCCGGCAGCGGTGGAAACCACAGCCTTCACTCTGTTCGCCGACGGCTCCCGCCTGCTCCGCACCTACTTCGAGATCACACGCTACGATAGCAACGGTATTTATGTCATTATCGAACGAACCCTCAAAAAGATGGGCGTCGGCGCAGGATTCCTCCGTAAATATGAAGGCATCGAATTCGTATGGGTGCTGCTCGGCGGCATTTTACTCGACTACGGCAAATACGCCGGCATCGACGATTCGACAGCCCGGACGCTTGTGGACTTCCGCATGCCCCTGTCCGATTATTTCATGGCTGTCACATGGTATGTCGACAGGGTGGAAATCACCAATATGAACACCGGCAGGACCGACTGCCTCTCACTGCCACCCCGTGAAATCGCGAAAATCGTCGACTGGGCTTCGTCTTACCAGAACCACAACACCCCTCGCTCGGCGCCCCTGCCCGGCGATGCGCGTGAGCTTGAGCATTTCGTGTCGCTCGAACGCATTTATGAAGAAATCAAAGGCAAAACTGTAATTTTATAAACAATATTCAGGCAAAGATTAAAATATTTAAACATAGACTTGACAAAATCAAGGAACGGGTTAAAATTATCAACATAGCAAGACGAAAAAGAAACACCACCACATAAACCAGACGCACAGAAGCGCTCTGGATCGAAAGAAAGGGGAGATATTAAAATGGCTATCGAACTCGACAAACTCGGCTACGCAGGCATCGGACTTCTCGCAAAGATGCAGGACCTGATCGAAGATTTCGTGGAAGGCCGCGAAAAAGAAGAAACCGCAGATACGGATGAATCCAGGGACATCAAGGAAAAAATCGACCAGCTCGCCTCTGCCGGCGAAGAGCGCTATGACGAATGGCTCGAAAAGAGCAAGGAAGAACGCGAAAAAATCTCCGAAAAGGTCAAAGAACGCGCCGCAAAGGTTTTCTCCGAACTCGGATTTGTCACCAAAGAAGATATCGAAGACCTCGAAGCAAAGCTCGCCAAGCTCCAGCAGGCTCTCAAAAAAGCAGTCGCAAAAGACAAGGAATAACCATTTCTCCAATCACACCATCTACTCCAGGGGAGCGTGAAAACGCTCCCTTTTCATTTCCAGCTTTTTCCGATCCAACGCAAGAAAACACGAGAATCAGCGAATAAACGCGAGCAAATTGGAGATCGTCCATATCAAACACGATTGGCACTGAAAAAATTATGGGTTTTCCCATTGACTTATGGATTTTTGACGCTATCATTATTCGATTGTTAGTACTTTTCGTAAAAAAGGGGGGACTCCCATGTTTGGTTACCACTTGATTCTTGAGGGTTACGACACACCGAAAAAAAACCTTTCAAGTGTAGGACATCTTTACCAGGTCCTGGATGAGTATCCGGCTAAGATCAAAATGACCAAGATCATGCCGCCTCACGTCCAGCAGCATCTGAGTCCGGGTGACCCCATCTGGGGTGTTTCAGGTTTTGTCATCATCGCGGAAAGCCATATTGCCATCCACACTTTCCCCGAAAAAAACTTCATCAGCCTCGACGTATTCTCGTGCAGGGAATTCGACACGGAAGTGGCAATCGAATATGCCGTCAAGGAATTCGGCATCACACGATACAAGAGCAACGTATTCAGCAGAGGCGAAGACTATCCGAAAGATGCAGTCATCTCGACCAATCTCGTCGGCATGGACCGCACGGCCTTCTCACGGGTAGCCGAAGGCGCGTAATTTTCTTCTCTTTCCACTCATATAGCCGGGAAACGCTCTCCGCGTCTCCCGGCTTTACTGTTCACGGACACCCCTTTCTCTGTTTCCCATTTTTATTTTCTCCGGCCAAGACTACAGATGCAATTGGTATAATACTCATTATCTATTGTATACTTTAATTACAAATTCACCGCAGGGGGGAAACGCCATGTACGGGACTCAGATGCTCAACCAGCTGCCTTATTTCAAATCATTCAAATCCGTTCAGTTTTCGAGCTTCGACCGCTCTGGCGGCAATGACGACTTCATCACCATCAGGGCCGGAGACCAGGCAGTGATCGCCGAAGTCGAGGGCCCCGGCTGCGTCTCACGCATCTGGCTCACCATCGCGGCGCCCGATCCCTATATACTGCGGCGCTCTCTCATCAGGATGTACTGGGATGGCGAGGCGGCTCCAAGTGTCGAAGCCCCCATCGGCGATTTTTTCGGCGTCGGCTTTTCCAGGATCAGACACTACGCCGCACAGCCGCTCGGCATGTCCAGCGGCGGCTTTTACTCGTACTTCCCCATGCCATTCTCTCAGGGCGCGCGCATCGAGATCGTCAACGAAAGCCCATTCGACATGTACGCTTTCTATTTCCATGTCAATGTCCATATTTTCGACAGGCTCGAAGATGATACCTCACTCGGACGATTCCACGCCCGGTGGCGCCGCGAAACCACTATCGAAGGCATGAATTACACTCTCCTCGAAGCCCGGGGCCGCGGACACTATGTCGGCTCTGTCGTTTCGATGCAGGGCCTGAAACCCTTCTCCTACTGGTTCCTCGAAGGCGACGAGATGATTTATGTCGACGGCGAGCCGCATCCCCCTGCCTACCACGGCACCGGCACTGAAGACTACTTCAACAGCGGATGGTACTTCAACAAAGGCACCTTCGCCGCTCCCTTTCACGGACTCACTATCAAGACTCCCCTGCCTGCCCGCGTATCGGCCTACAGGTTTCACGTCGAAGACCCGATCCCCTTCGAAAAAGAAATCCGCGTGACGCTCGAACACGGCGGCACCAACGATGTCCCCGGCAGTGACTACTCCACGACCGCCTACTGGTATCAGGACGAACCCCACACACCCATGGGCCTCTTCCCACCAGTCTCCGACCGGCTGCCCGAAGACTTCATCCTGCTCAAAGAAGCAAAAAAGGCCGCGGGTGGCATTCTCGACTTCGGATTCCGCCTCGGCATGAGGATCAGGAATATTATCCAGTAAACTGCTTCACATTGTCTTTTCTGGGTACTAATATTCAATACAATCATGCGCGCGCGCACCGCCCTGTCGCGCCAACTCCACACCGACCCCGGAGATGCACAGATGATACTCTCACAACCAGACGGCATCGAAATCACACCGCTTACCCCCTACAAGGACGACCGCGGGTGGAATTCCCGCCCCCTCGACGAGGCCCTCCTCGCCGCCGGACACTACAAGAGCATCCACATCGTCACCATCGCCCCTGGCACCATCAGGGGCAATCACAGCCACCATACCCTGCACGAATGGACCATGATCATCGGCGGCCCATGCCTCTTCGCTGCAAAAAACCCCTCAGGCGACATCTTCAAAAGAATCTTCGATGTCAACGAGCACTGCCTCATCCACGTCCCTCCCAAGTCCGCACACGCATTCAAAAACATCTCCGACGACATGATCTACCTCCTCTGCGCAGCCGACGAACCTTTCGACCCGACTTTTTCCGACACATCGCCCTGCCGCATCCTCGACTGATCACTGCTCCCCTATGCCGGTATTTCTCATCAGCACGCCCGAACTGGCGTGCTTTTTCGCATACATGAACCATAACCCGCATCAAAATCAAATTTTATCAATAATATCAACCCCCAATAATACCGTCGATTGCCCCTGGACAACGATCACGCCACATTGTCAAGTAATGACATCATATTTCGCTTTCATAATGGCTGCTTCTCGTCAATAATATGATATACTGCAAAATACAATGATAATTTCTGAAAAATGAATGAAACAACATGACAAATCCATATAAATGATTGTTTTATCCGAAAACCACATAATTTGCCTGATTGGGTCGAATGAAAAAAACAAAAACAAAAGGATGTTAATAACAGGAAACTAAAAAGAATGTTCGCAGGGGGAGAAAGGAGGTGCGCCCCGGAAATCCCTTTCGGACAAGACATGACAATACAAAAATCAGAACCGCGAAGTCTCAAACGGGACAAGGACTCAAGGAAACATGGACACTTGGGGACACACACCGTATATGCACAGACTTCGGGCAAAACCCGGAAAAGTTTCCAAGGAGGCATTACAAAATGAAAAAAGCACTATTCGCAGCAGCAATGACAGCCATGATCGCCGGAGCCGGCGTCATGTCACAGGCAGTACCCCTCGCACAGGCCAAGATCGACATCTCAGGCCTCGCACAGACATACTATTCTTATGGCGAAGGAGCCGGACAGAACGACCAGCTGGAGATCAACCGCGCCAGACTCAAACTTGTCGCCGCCGCAAGCGACAATATCGCCATCACTTCCCAGTACGAGTTCTCGCAAATCACAGCCAACACCCATCTCCTCGACCTCTATGCTGATTTCAAATTCGACAATACAGCCCTCACCGTCAAAGCCGGTCAGTTCGCCCTTCCATTCGCATATGAAGCCGTAATATGCCCCTACGACTACGCTCTCGCAAGCACCAATTACTTCACGAACGCATTCGCCACAAGAGACCGCGGCGTGATGGTAGCCTATCCCTTCTCCAATATGGTCGAAGGCAAAGCATGGGTATCCAACGGCGTCGCCGCCAACCTCGACGGAGTCCAGGCCACTACCGATGACCGCAACGACTTCGGCGCAATGATCGAAGTGAAACCGGTCGACGGCCTTTCTTTCAAGGCCTTTGGCAACTACATCAACCGGATGCCTGCGGCCTCCACGACTGAAACTGACGGTATCTTCTACGGCGCTGGTTTCAAATATGACTATTCGGGATTCTCCTTTGCGTCCGAATACGGCGTGGAAGACCTCGACAACAAAAACACTGTCACCGGCGTCAAGACCAGCGCCGATACGGATGTATGGTATGCACAGGCCGCCTATAAAATCCCCGAAACAAACCTTCAGGCCGTAGCACGCTTTGATGGCGACAATGGAAATGACAACACCACTCTCGGCATCAACTGGGACTTCGACAAAAGCGCACGCTTCCAGTTCCAGCACAATTTCGCCGAAAACGATGACCAGGACATTTCTGTCGCACAGCTCTCTGTCAGATTCTAATCTGAAATCCATCAATTACCGAATACCAAAAAGAGCGCTTCCCAGCAAGCGCTCTTTTTTGTTTCCTGAACCCTG
>CAZQSL010000028.1:0-31169 GCA_964595945.1 uncultured bacterium | reverse complement strand
GGAGACCCCATTTTTTCAAAAAGGGGGTCTCCATGCTCTTGTCGTGAACGCTTACGTACAAAGTTATTTCGCGAAAACCAGAATACCGTGTAAAAACAGGGGGTATAGTACGGTATATTTTACCCGAACTCCAAAAATTCGATCGAAAGCGAATATCCGGGTTTTGGCAACTTGAGCGAAAAATTGAGTGTTGACAAATACCGCCCTGGCGGCGAGTTTATTATTATGAAAAAAGGGACAAGCATCATATTGCGTAATGTACCGAACTGTCTGTCAGTGCTTCGAATTTTTATGGCGGCAGCTTTACTGTTTGTGATGGATAGTAGTGATATCTGGATAGTGCTTATTCTTTATGCGGCTTGCGGCTTGTCAGATGTGGCAGATGGATATCTGGCTCGCAGGCTCGGTTGTACAAGCACACTTGGGGCAAGACTCGACAGCGCGGGTGATATCGTAATGTTTGGTGTTGTCACGGTGTTTTTCGTGCGCCATGGGGCTATGGTATTCATGTGGTTTGTTCTACCGTTATTGGCAATAATATTAGTGCGAATTGCCGCTATGGTGATTGCATTAGTCAAGTATCGGCGATATGCGGGGCTTCATACATGGGGTAACAAGGCGGCGGGGTTACTTGTTTATGTAAGTCCCGTGTTCTTTCATTTTTCGTTCAATCGATCACTGCTTGCGATTGTCTGCGGCGTGGCGTTTATATCGGCTGTAGAGGAGTGCCTTATCCACCTCCAGTCAAGCGAAATTGATCTTGACAGGAGAAGCCTGTTATGGGGTAAATAACCGCCTGTGGTGATAGAAATAAAAAGAGCGGCTAATGATGGCCGCTCTTTGTGTTTGTAATGATAATGCTGAGTGGTGAAGGTCAGCGTCTTGGACCGCCGCCGGGTCTGCCACCGCCACCCGGACGTCCACCGCCGCCGGGTCTGCGGTCGCCCTGCGGGCGCGGTGTGACGGGTGATGTATCGTCGAGCTTCATGGTGAGATTGACGCGGCCGAGTTCGTCGATTTCGCGGACTCTTACCTGTACCGTATCGCCAATGGCGACAACGTCTTCGACCTTTTCGACTCTTGCGTCGGAAAGCTGGCTGATGTGGACGAGGCCTTCTGTGCCGGGAAGGATTTCTACGAAAGCGCCGAAGTTCATAATGCGTTTTACAGTGCCTTTGTAGATTTTGCCGGGTTCGACCTCTTCGACCATGGCTTCGATGCGTTCGCGTGCTGCGATGCCTTTTTCGGCGTCGCGGGCGTAGATGAGGACGGTGCCATCGTCTTCGATGTCGATGTCGGCGCCGGTTTCGGCGATGATTGCGCGGATGTTCTTGCCGCCGGGGCCGATTACGCTACCGATTTTTTCGGGATCGATTTTAATGGAAATGATGCGCGGCGCGAAGGGTGAAAGGTCAGTGCGGGGAGTGTCGAGGACGGCGAGCATTTTTCCGAGGATAAATGCGCGAGCCTTTTTCGCTTTTGCCATTGCGTCTTCCATGATGGCGAGAGTGATGCCCTTGACTTTGATATCCATCTGTATGGCAGTGATGCCGGCTTCGGAGCCTGCGACTTTGAAGTCCATGTCGCCGAGGTGGTCTTCGAGCCCCTGGATGTCGGTGAGGACGCGGTAGTCGCCTGATTTGTCGAGGATGAGCCCCATGGCGATGCCAGCGACGGGGCGCTTGATCGGCACGCCTGCGTCCATGAGGCTGAGGGTGCTGCCGCAGACGCTGGCCATGGAGCTTGAGCCGTTGCTTTCGAGGACTTCGGACACAGCGCGGACAGCGTATGGGAAAGAGTCTTCAGGCGGGAGCATGCGGATTAGTGCGCGCTCCGCGAGGTTGCCGTGGCCGATATCGCGTCGTGAGGGGCCGCGCATGGGTTTGACTTCGCCGACGCTGAACGGCGGGAAGTTGTACTGGTGCATATAGGCTTTGAATTCATCTTCGGAGATGCCGTCGATGCGCTGCGAGTCGGTTTTTGCGCCGAGTGTGGTGATGGTGAGCACCTGTGTCTGGCCACGTGTGAAAAGGGCCGAGCCGTGTGTGCGTGGCAGTATGCCTACTTCACATGAGATGGGGCGGATTTCGTCGAGTGTGCGGCCGTCAGCGCGGATTGCTTTTGTGAATATCTGTTCGCGCATGAGGTCTTTTTCGAGCTCGTGGACCATCTCGCAGACTTTTTTTGCTTTCGCGCCGTCGATTTTGGGTTCCGTGCCTTCTTCTTCGACTGGCAGTGTGGCGAGGGACTTGACCGTGTCGTCATTGAGGGCACGGATGAGGGCGTCGCGTTCCTGTTTCATCTTGTTGGTAAGGGATTCGATGACGCGGTCGTGTGCGAATTCGCGGACTTTGGTTTCGAGTTCGCTATCGTGGGTGGGCGGGATGAATTCGATGGGTGGTTTTGCGCATTTTGCGATGATTTCGCGCTGTGCGACGGTGATTTTGCCGATTTCCCTGTGGCCGAATTCGAGGGCTTTGAGAAAGTCTTCTTCCGTTACTTCGTTGCATTCGCCTTCGACCATTAGGATGGCGTCTTCGGTGCCGGCGAGCATGATGTCCATGTCGCTGGTCTTGAGTTGTGAGAAGGTTGGGTTGATGACGAGTTCGCCATCGATCCTGCCGACGCGGACGCCGGCGACGGGGCCGTCGAACGGTATGCCTGAGAGGCAGAGGGCTACTGATGCTGCGTTGAGGCCGAGGACGTCGAGGGGGTTTTCCATGTCGGAAGAGAGAGTGAGGCAGACGACCTGGACTTCTTTTTTGTATTCGCTCGGAAAGAGTGGTCTGATGGAGCGGTCGATCAGACGGGCGCTTATGATGGCGTGTTCTGACGCGCGACCTTCTCTTTTGAGGAAACCGCCGGGGATTTTGCCTGCGGCGTAGAGTTTTTCCTCGAATTCGACACTGAGCGGGAAGTAATCCCTTTCGGTGTCGGATGAGGATGCTGTTGCTGTGGCGATGAGGACGGATTCGGCATATTGCACTACTACCGAACCGCCTGCCTGTTTTGCGAGTTTACCGGTCGAAAAGATGAGGTCTTTGCCTCCGATTTCCACCTTGATTTCGCTGTGATCCATTATTTTCTCCTGAGTTTTTACCGGGAAAGAACCAGCGTAGCGCCCGAAGTCAACAGGGCGGTGCCGGGGGGTTGGGCCGGCGATCCAAGTATGTTTTCTTTGGTTCTGCGATCCGGCCGGTTCTTCCGTTGCCACAATGTCGCGCCCATCGGAATATCCGCCGGGCGACTGCGGCTTTGGTTTGTCGTCTCAAAGTGCATTTGCTGCCGTGCTCTGCATCTGGCGATGATACACGGCTGCTTTGGTGCTTGCCAGATTATTTTCTGAGGCCAAGTTCTTTGATGACGGTTTCGTATCTGAGCGGGTCATTCTTGATCAGATAGTTGAGCAGTCTGCGGCGCTGGCCGACCATCATGAGCAGTCCGCGGCGGGAGCTATGGTCTTTCTTGTTTTTCTTTAGATGTTCGGTCAGGAGCTGGATTCTGCGTGTCAGAAGCGCGATTTGTACTTCGGGTGAGCCGGAGTCGGTTTCGTGTTTTCTGAATTTTTCGATGATCTGTCCTTTTTCTTCCGGGTTGAGCGGCATTGGTTTTCACCTCCGATTTTGTGTTGAATGCCGGCGCGGTCACGCGTTCCGGCTTACGCGTACGACTATCGCGTACGGATAGCATATTGTATTAGTTAAGCTGTTCGAGCGCAACAGCTATATCCATATCTATTTGGCGGGAAAGCTCAAGTAGCGAATCAAACTTTTGCTCGTGCCGGACAGGTGCGACGATTTCCACCGTGATGACAGTATCATAAATATCGGCATCAAATCCGATGATATGCACCTCGAATGTCCGGGCGCGTCCGTCGTCAAGCGTGGGCCTGATACCGATGTTCAGCACACCCGGCAGTGGCGCGCGATGGCGATCGATCGTCACCCGCGCGGCGTACACGCCATCCGGTGGCAACAGTTTGCGCGGATGCACAGCGACATTCGCTGTCGGCACGCCGATCGTACGCCCCACCCTGCGCCCCTCCACCACCGGCCCTGTCACCGCATAACCCCGCCCCAGCATCGCCGCCGCCGACCCGATATCGCCACGGGCCACAGCCTCACGCACTGACGTGCTGCTGACAAGTTCGCCATTGACCGCCACTGGCGAAAGCACATCCACCTGAAAATCGCCAGCCGCCGACTCGTGAGCCAAAAATACCGCGTCCCCCTGCCCTCCACTGCCAAACCTCACGTCACGCCCCACTGTCATCATTTTCATGCCAAGCCGCCCAAGAAGGACTTCACGCAAAAAATCTTGAGCAACCATCTGCGAAAGCGCGGGGGTAAACGGCATAACCACAGCAAAATCGATTCCCGTTTCCGCAAGCAGCCGCGACTTTTCCCCGCCTGGCGAAAGCAGCATGGGCGCAACTTCCGGCGCTATAACTTCAAGCGGATGCGGATCGAACGTCAACAGTCCCGATGACATCCCGTATGCCCGGGCCATGGCAACCACCCGGGACAATATCGTTGCATGGCCTCTGTGCACCCCATCGAAACACCCCAGCGCAAGCGCCGTATGACCGAATCCGTAAGCCGCGAATCTATTCACATCATTTATCGTTATCATCAGACACTAAACCATACCCATGTTTTTTGCACTAATAGTATGCCAGTAAGGGCATCTGATGAAAAGCGGCATCGATTTGCATTAGGGTTTGTCACAAAATAACCTTAGCATCTTGCTTGTCTTATTTTTCCGTCTTCTGTGTTGCCTGCTCAGTTACATACCTTTAGGTATGCTCCTTCGCAAGCGCCTTGATTACGGCCAAAAATCCGGCGCAATCTTGCTATGTTTATTTTCTTCCAAACCCTTAGGAAATCAGGTCTGAGACAAATTACTGCTCCGAAGCGGTAGATTGTTTTCGATACAAACCACCGGACAACCTGTGCCCGGGCGGATTTGAGGCCCGGCTCGCAAGATGATCACTGACGTGGGAAACACTTTTGCCATCATACCCGCCGGATCACACCGACTACACGGCCACATAGCTCTACGTTCGTCGACAATATGGGCTGATAGGCGGAATTGGCTGGTTGAAGGCGGATTGCGTTGCGCTCTTTGTAGTATCGTTTGACAGTGGCTTCATCTTCGATGATGGCGACGACTATTTCGCCGTTCTGCGCGGTTTTCTGTGGTTGTACAACTACGATATCGCCATTGTGGATACCGTCGTCTATCATGCTGTCGCCCTTGACTTTGAGTGCAAAGCATTTTCCATCGATTGGCAACATGCGTTCGATCGTAATGAAATCGTCGATGTTTTCGGCAGCGAGTATGGGAGTGCCGGCGGCGACACGACCTACGAGGGGAATGCCTTTTTCGGTTTTGTGAGTGAGGACAATGCCGCGCGCGGTGTGTTTGTCGTGAGTGATAGCCCCTTTGCGTGCGAGCGCTTTGAGATGATCGGCGACACCGTTGGGTGATTTGATGCCGAATCTTTCGCCGATCTGGCGGATGGTCGGCGGATAGCCGCGCATTTCCATGTATTCTTCGATGAATATGAGTATTTCTTTCTGCCTTTGCGTAAGCTCGCGTACCGCCATTTGTTTTCGCCTCCGTTTGTTTTCTGCCTGCCGCTGTCTTAATATACAGTATTATACTGAGGCAATGTACAGCCGTCAAATATTTTTCGGCATCACGGACTCAGTCTCCCGTTGACTTGGGGGCTGACAGATAGTATTACCTGTCCACGAGCGGCCAGTAGCGGCCTGCCCTGACGGTGACAGACACCGGCACGTTGAACAGACGCGAGATGCGCTCATCCGTCAGCGCTTCCTGCTTATGCCCCGAAAAAAACTCCTTGCCATGCCTTACCATCAGCACATGTGTGATACCTTCGACGATTTCTTCGATATGGTGGGTGACAAAAATCACGGTGGGACCGCCATCGAGCGTCGTCAGATGATCGATCAGCGAGAGCATGCTTTCGCGCGCAGTTAGATCGAGATTGGCGCATGGTTCGTCAAATACGAGCAATTCGCATTCCGACATGAGAGCGCGTGCGATGAGACACACCTGGCGCTGCCCGCTCGACATGTGATGGAACGTCATGGAGGCAATGTGCGACGCATTCATATTCGCGAGCAGCCGTTCTGCCTCCGCAGTCATACCCGCCCGTTCGGCATGGTGGGAGCCAAGCGTCGCCGTCCTGCCGGAAATGACCGCCTGTATGCCCGTCGTGCCGGGATGATATTTCAAAAAGTGCTCCGCGATGGAATTGCTGACTATACCCACGCGTCTTCGCACCTCGGGTATCACGATATCACCGTGCCAGCCATCGAGCAGAAACACTCGTCCCGCGCTCGATTGCCGGTATCCGCATGCTATCATCAGCAGTGTCGTCTTGCCCGATCCATTGGGACCTACGACAGCCCAATGCTGTCCTTTCTGCACCCTCAAGCTCACGTCGCTGATGATCGTCACCCCGTCACGCCATAGCGAAATCCCTTCGAGCGACAGCACCGGCGGCCTGTCTCTCCAGCCGTTTTCCGTGTCTTTTATCATCTCCCCCTCCCAAGCATCTTTACTATAATCCCGGTGCGACGGAAAATGTAGCCCGCCGGACGTTTTCCTGATTGTCCCAGAAAACCTGTTGAGCGATGAAACATGGAATTTCGCCATGATGCGATCTTTTCCAAGTGTAATATGAAAGGGACAAGCATGAACGGTTTTGCATAATGAAGCACTTTCCCGTAAAATGGATTGAGATTCATGCACGGGAGCTGCGATGCGGCACGATCCGAACTACGGCGCAATAATCATCGGCATTACAGGCGGCATACTCGCGGTAATATGGCTGTATCACTACATCGAATGCCTTCGCAGGAAAGACTTGCGTGCCGCAGACAAGATATTCTGGGTGATCGTGCTTGCCATGCCGCTTGCCGGCATCATCCTGTACCGCGCTCTTGGCCGGTATTTCTACAAGACGCCTGGCAGGACAAAGAAAGTCCGGCAGCAGAAACCGCCGTGGAAAAGAGGTCGCCGATGACGCTCCGCAGCGGGCTATCGCGATGGCTTGCGGCAGTGCTGTTTTTTGTGACGTTCACAGCGCTGATGATGCGCGCTGCCGATGGCCCGGGATGGGGCGAATCCCCTGTCTCCGCCGTCGCTGCCATCGAACTCAAGCGCGAATCATATCTCGGTTACACCTTTCCCATGCTCGCTGGAAAGGCGTTTTCGGAGATTCCCCTCGACACCCGCATCTTCGCGCTCAATGCCGGCGCAGCGGCTCTCGGCGCTCTGTCTGCCGTTTTCATCGCCGGTGCAGTCATGGCTTCCACCGGCAGTGCCGCGGCTGGCGTCGCAGCCGGGTTGCTGCTGTTATTCATCCCCGGCATTTGCGATGTTTTCAGACATTTCTCGCACACTTCGTGGATGCTTTGCGGAGTCTCGGCACTCGCTTTTTGCGCAGTACGGCACGCGACCCGGCCAAGCGCGCGCACACTTGCCGCCACTGCCGCCATCGCCATGATTTGCGGGCAACACTCGGGCATCCTCACGTTTGTCGCTCTGCTGACGCTCGGCTATGCGGCCATCATATTTTTTGCCAGCCGCAAGCAGGCAGACATGGCGGGAGCGGCCTTCGGGGGAATATTCATTACAGCTCTTTTCGTGTTGCCTGTCGCTATCTGTTTTCTCTTCGAGCCCCTCGTGCTTGATTTCTCCACCAAGCTGCCCCCGTGGCTCGGGGCAGCCACGGAGCCTACCGACAACATGGCACTGCGTTTTTTCGCCGGCTTCACGCCACTTTTGCTATGGGGCAATTTTGTTGAAATCGCAAAACTCGCGACCGGCCCCATCGCCGCGTTGTTTATTGTTTGGCTTTCGGCTCTCGTGTTCAGAGCGAGAGAGAGCCGCGGGGCGCCGTTGCTCGCGCTGATTTTCCCCGCGCCGTTTCTTACCGCTCTCGTCGCCGCTCCGCCCGGCAGCTTCGATGCGGGCATGTTTGCGGCAGGCATCTCGCTCATCATCGGGGGCATATCCGGCATCGTTGCCATCGTCAGCATCGGCAGCATCCCGTCAAAATACTCTGTCCTGCCGAAGGCTATCCCCGCCGCCATACTCGCAGTCGTCGTCGCGGCTGTGACCGCCCCCCGGCTCGTCACTTCCGACGTTTCCGGCGAATATGCCGCGGACCTGCTCAAATCCATCCGCCGCGACGGCATCTACATCGGCTCTTTCAAGCCCGACCCGCTTTATTCCATCGAGTACTATCGCAGGATCGAAGGTCTCAGGAATGACATACTGACGATCTATCCGGAAGCCTTCACCCGCGGCTTCTACCGCAAAACATTGACCACGCAAAGCAGCGGGCTCATATATGTCCCATCCGACGAAGAATTCGACGCACTTATCGCCCAGATCACGAACATCATGCCCGGCGACATCACAAAAGAGGAGCTGCCCACAATCCGGCAACGCATCTCAAGCGGTATCAACGATGTCATGTACGTCCGGCTCTTCATCAACAACAGTCCGCGCTCCACTCTCTACATCTCGCGCATCGATCCCGTGATATCCAATCAGCTATATCCTGTCTTCCAATTCACTCCAGGGAAATTCTTTTTCGAACTCAATTTTTTCGGCGGTCGCAATTTCACCACCAGATCACTCAAGGAATGGGGATATACCGTTTCGCACGATCCGCACGCACGCCGGCACGCCGCTTTTTTCTATGAAAACATGGGACAGCACTACTTCAAATACAACAACCTTCTCGAAGCTCTCGACATGTTCGAATTCTGCTCCATGGTCGATCCGGCACTGCCGTCATGCCATTTTTTCGCCGGTCTGATTTTCAAGAAAAGCGGAGATTTCGAATCAGCCGAACGAGAACTCGAAACCGCGATTTCACTCACTCTGGGAAACAGATTGCGCGGCCTCGGCGCGACCACGGATTATTCGCTTCTCGCGGTCGCCTACCGCGAACTCGGCCAACACCAAAAGTCAGCCGCAGCCGAACAGCGTGTCATCCCCGACGGCTCTCTGCCCCTGCCACAGGGACTCTCACGACCACAACGATGAGACGTCTTTTTTCAACCGTCCGGGGCCAAAATCCGTACGCATCAAAACAAAAACAAATCGACCTTATTCTCCACAACGAATCCGAACATCCTGCCGTCATAATCCGGACTCGACGCGAGATATCGCACGCCGAGGTCCGAAAGCGCTTTCTGCGCGTCAGACTCCTTCGACGCTGCCGCCGCCTGCCTGACTATTGCGGCTGCTTCCGGCAGCCCTATCGCGTCGAACGAATCAGCTACCGCCGGATCGGCTACCGCACTTGAAAAATATGACGCAAATCCGTTTTCGCGCACAGAACTGTCAAGAGTCCAGACATTCAGCAATGTAACCTGATCTTTCGTAAGCGCCGCCCTGCCCTGCTGCGGAACCATCACGTTGAGCATCACCGCAAGCAGCTTGAGATATTCGTGCCGCCCCTGCGTCCAGTCATAGTGTGACATGGTCTTGTCAGTTGTCAGTACGGTCCTGCGGCCCTCGCCGGGTTTGTTGCTCATGTATTCCGTGGAGATCACACGTTCATTTTCCTCATACCGTTTCAGCATCGTCAAAGGATCGATCACGACTCTGCTCTTGCCTGTCATAAGATTGCCGGAAATTTTCGGCAACGCGTATTTAGCGTAGTCAAACCCTTTCGCCATCTTCGGCAGCTTCTTCTTGTCAGGCATGTAGACCGATACTATTTCCACATCTTTCGGTGCAAATCCCGTGGCTTTCCTGAAAAGATTTTTCGTATGGAGACTGTACTGTTTTTTCGTGCCGGGATTGGAAATGGTCGTCCTGACCGGGCTTTCGCCTTCGGCGACCGTGCGGTTTTTATAGTCTATGTACCGTTCCTTCCAGTTCGCGATCTCCGACTCCATGATCGTGTCGATCCTGAATACCTGATCGATGGTCGACTGAAAACTGGGCGGGAGAAGTTCGTGAAGCGCCCTGATGTAGAGATCGAAGCCGCGAACGGTTTTCAGATCGCCGTGTTTGTCCGTGTAATAGATGAACGGTATCCCGACTTTGGCCCGTGAAATCGGGTCGTCGGCATAGTGGCCGTTTTGTCTGAGATCGATGGAAATAATCGTATTCAGAGTAGCATAGCCGGTACTTGTGTGCCTGTTGACGACAAGAGTGACAGTATCATATACATCGTCGACCATCACACCCGCCTTGCTGTGTTTCTTGATGGCCGTGGTCTTGACGAGCGCGACGGAGTTGTCAGGCGGGGCGTATCTGAACGAGATTTTCCGGGGCTGCGCCGTGCCCGCGCAGTAAGCAGCTCCCGCGAATCCCCCCATCAATATGGCCATGCAAAATATTGCGGACAGTTTTTTTGCCGTCATGTCAAACCACCTCCGGTGCATATTCTTTTCCGTGTATCGTAATTGCAGCATATTCATTTCGTCTTGTGTTTTTTGCGATAAGCGTCGCGCGCGGCGATCACCCTGTCCAGAAAGGGTTTGCCGATTGTCTTTTCCATGTCCTTGTACACCGCGGCAGAGCGCCTGACAAATACCCGCCGCTCGGCCGGTGTCATTTCATAATAATTGTAACCCGACTTGCGGACACGCGCGAAGGTCGCTGCTTCGTCGTCCGCCAACTTTTCGCGTAGCGTGACGGTCAGTCTGCCGAGTTCGTGTTTGAGTATTTCCCGATCCGGCCTGGCAATGTCATCGTATGCCTTTTCGTTGAGCACAAGGATACCCGCGTGATAGGTGAAACCTATCCTGGTGTATGTCAGCCTGCTCCTGTCGATGCCGTTGCCGATCAGCCGGTCCCATGCGTCTATGCCATATACGGAATTGGCCCCGCTGTCGACCATGCCACGCATGTATGAGCTCATCACCTCAGTCGCCGGTATCGGCAACGGCTTCGCTCCCATCGCCTTCCAGAACGAAACATGGACGGGGCTCTCCCACGAACCGATCTTCATTTTACGGAGGTCTTCCGGCCTGTGGATGGCAGCCGGCATGAGAAAATCCATAAAGCCGATCTCGATGATTGCCGAAGTGACAAGCCCCTTGCGATGGAGTTTTTCCCGCAGCTCCGGCCAGATGATTTTGTCGATGAGATAGTAGGCTTCTCCCCGGTCATCAAAAAGAAACGGCATTTCGAACACATTCATCTCGGGAATGACCGTAGCAAGTGTCGACGTGTCGATGCCAGCCCCCTGGACAGCGCCCTGCATGACCTGCTCAAGCATGCTCCTGTTGCTGCCCAGCGCGCCCGAGTGTATATGTGTCACCTTGACACGTCCGTCAGTGCGTTCGCCGACCGTCTTCATGGTCTTCGTCACGGCGCGACCCCACACGCTAGTCGGCGTGATGTACGACCCGATCCGCAGATTGACCGTAGCGTCTCCGCATCGCGCAGGCACAAATGCGAGTGCCACCACCGCCACAATGCTGTATGTCACAAACCGGATGTTTCTCATCAAAATCAATTCCTCCATATATTGCGTGCCACGGCAGAGACACTGGCGGCGGATGCGTTCGATTTCTCATGCAATAGTAACGATTTCCGCTATGCACCGGTCAAAATCTGATGCGTGACCACACGGGGATATGATCGCTTAGCGGATCGCACACACTGTAGGGACAGATACCGCTTTCGACCGCTGTGACTCCCCGCGCGAAGATCAGGTCAATGACAACCCTTGTGCCGAATTCCGGAACAGTAGTAGCCCGCTTCGATGGTTTGAGCAGTGAATGCAGATCCGTGTAACCGCTTTCGAGAAAGCGCTTCGGGCCAGTGTCTCTGTAAGTGCCGGCCCTGAGATCGTTCAGATAACCGAAACAGTTGAAATCGCCGCCGACAATGACCGGTTGCGTGAATTTTGCCGCGTGAGCAATGATTTCACCGGCCTGGATTTCCCTGATCGCAGAGGTGCTGAAGCTGCTTTCGGTGTGTACGGCATAGACTCGCAGAGGCTTGCCGCCGAAGTCAATATCTGCCGTTATGAAAGTGCGGCCGCCGAGACGCGGCTCGCGATTGTCACGTCCGGACCCAGGCGGGATATACCAGTCAGTGGAGACGGAGTGGCGAAACTGTTCGGGATTGTTTATCGGATAGCGTGAAAATATCGCGTTGCCATGTTCGCAGATAGTGTCGATCTCGTTGACACCTTTGCCGGTAACGCGCGGCAGCTCGACAAATTCGACTCCGAAGACATAGTTCATGCCAAGTGCCTGGGCAAGCTCGCGCGGGATGTTGCGATAGCCGGTGCGGGTACATCCGCGATCAAGTTCGCCGACCAGCAATATGTCCGCCTCCCTGATGCCAGGCTGAGTGCGGAACATTTCGATCTGTCCGGCGAGTCTGAATCCGCGCTCCATATTGTACGCCACGACCACCGCCGACGCGGGATCGCCCGGCACGGCAGGGGGAGCGAAATGCCCGGCTTCCATCCGGCAGTTGATCTGCACCTTGTCGGACGCCTCGTCGGGAGCGGACTCTTCATCGCAAAGAGGCGCAAACCGAGGCGATACGGCAGTCGCAGGAGAATACTCCTGAGCCACGGCCGAGGTCAGCATCATGGCCACAATGACGAGTGTCACGGCAATTATTGTCCTGATCATTCCCGGCTCCATACCTGCCTCCGCGTGACGGGCAATAGTGTCAGTGCTTCAATATCCCGAAAGACCTGAATAATTCGAGCAGCGCCGGGTCCTGATATGAGCCGCTGAGGACATGAGCCCCGATCGCTCCGCCGCCAAGCGCGTAATAACCGGCTGCCATGCCACCCAATGCTATCACTCCTGTCGCAAACCCTCCAAGTCCTATCAGCAGGCCAAGCGCGAGACCGCCGAAAACAAACAGCCCGATCGCCACTCCGCCAAAAGCGAAAGCCCCGATAGCAACCCCTCCGAGGGCAAACACTCCAATAGCCACGTTGCCGACAGCAATAAAACCTTTTGCGACATAGGGCCTGCCGGTTTCGGGATTAATGCCGTTCGCGATATGCACAAAAGGCATGCCGAAGATCATGCGCGTGGATTTGTATTCATATCCCATCGCGCCACGTCCGAAAGAATTCTGTTTTTCGAGTTGCGAAATGCGGTCTTCGAGCCGTTTGATTTTCTCGTTGTCACTTTCGTACATATCGAGCTCCATATTGTAATGCGCTGTTGCGGCATTGTCCGCTGACATGAATGCAAAAAGATCAGCGACCGACTCTTTCCGGCGTCAGATTGTATGGGATATAGCATGAAACCCGCGTAACTTTTTCCATGCGCTGGACAGACATACGGCCATTGTGCCTGATGGCGGCACGGCGCGCGAGAGTGAGTCCAAGTCCCATCCCACTGCGTTTGGTGCCATAGAATGGTTCGAAGAAACGTTCTCCGTCGTACGGATCGAAGTCGGGACCATTGTCGAAGACATCGAGCATCAGCACCGGCACGCCATCTGATTCCGAAGGGAAGGCATGGATGGCGACTTCGCCAGAGTCGGGATTTCCTGACGCCGCTTCGGCCGCGTTTTTTATCACGTGCCATACAATGAGTTTGAGGAGATCAGGATCGGCGTTGACGGGCGGTGTGTGTTTCTGGATATTCCATTCGAGTGAAATGTTAGGCGGTATAAGTGCGGTGCGCTCGAGCTGTCCTATCACTTCGTCCATGATATCTTCGATGTGGCATGAGTAGAGAGTGACCTGAGTTTCGGTCGAATATAGATTGAGAGTATTGGCGGCGTGGCGAAGCTCCCTGCAATACTCCACGGCATGGCCCCAGACCGAGCGTGTCTCATTGGCGAAGAGCATGCCGCCGAGTTCCTTGAGCGCATCGCCGAGTTCGTCAGCGATGGTCTCGAATCTGATGGACAAAGTGCGTGCCATGCGTGTACGCGTGCGGGATTCGAGCAAACGGTTTTCAGTCATCCTCGCGCGCTTTTCGGTGCCGGTCTCACGCACGCTGATGATGTATGCGCTCGTACCGGCGCTATTGGAGACAGTGCATTTGACAAGTGCCTGAAAGGGTGTGCCGCGCAACGGACGCACATTGGTTTCGCGTGATACGGTGCCTGTTTTAGCGACCTGCTCGAAGTTGAACAGTTTGTCAGGCGTAGCGTGAAGTATGTCGAAATTTTTCCCGATGAAGACTTCCTTGCGCTCGCCGAACATCTCGGCGAATGCCGTATTTACCATAATGATCTGGCTCTCGCCGCTGACGATGGCAATAGGTTCGGGAGTCGAGTCGATAGCGGCGGTGAGGAATCTGATACGATTTTCGAGTTTAGCCTTGTTGGCGTACGCGTCACGTTCGAAGAGCCTTATGGCCGGGACTTCGCGCATCGTGAGAATGTATTTATGCCTGTCCGCTCCGAGGCTATGTATCGTACCAAGCGAAATCTCGACCGCAACCGGTTTCTGCCTGTGCGGCTGGATTTCGATTTCAGTGATCTGAGGAGGCATATCGTTGCCACCCGTAGCGTTTTCGAGGAGTGTTTTCATCTGGTCAAGACATCGGTCAGTGACGTAGTCGAGAAACTCAGTACCGATGAGCGGCCTGTCGCCAAGTCCAAGTATTGAAACCGCCGGGTGGTTGCACCATTCGACAATCAGCGACGAATTGATCAGCACCGCCGGGTCGCTGACCGAAGTGCAAAGTTCGCGATGAAATTTTTCGGACTGCAACAGTTTTTCGTGCCGGTTGACATATTCGCCCACTTCGGTGCCGTAGATGACCGCGCCATCCGGCCCATCACCGAGCGGATAAACAGAGAAATCGAATATCACCGGCGAGTCGCCTTCGGTCGGCGACATCCACACGTTGAACGCTTTTTCCTGCTGCCGTGAGGTCAAAGCCTTACGCACCACGTTTTCGATTTCCGGCTGACCCCACGGTCCTTCGAGGCCGATGAGCGACTGCCCGGTGAGAGGCGTTTCGCCTGCAACGAATTGCCCTGCGCGCTCGTTGGCCCTCACCACGCGGAGCGATCTGTCAACCACAACAAAGGCATCCAGGATGCTTGACAGTATGTTTTCGGTGAATTTCACGGAGTTGGATACTTCGTCAACGAGACGGTCTTTGTCGATGACTGCCTTGTCGATTGCATAGACCATATTGTTATATGTGTCGGCAACGCTGTTGAATCCATAGGCCTCGTCGCCCCTGATGTCGCGGCCACGGTGCCCTTCGGCGATTTCGTTCATTCGAAGGGTTATGCTGTGAAAAAATCGGGTGCTGTTCTGCGACTGAAACAGGGCGAGCGCCCCTGCGGCAACAGTTGTCAAAAGGAGAAACACTATCAGTAGCGTAATGACATCGGTAGTAAGCGAGGTAATATCCGCCATCGGTCTCTGCACTACGAAAACCCAGCCCATGGACTCTATCGGACAAAAGGACGCGAGCATGGATGTATCGCGATAACGATATTTGATGGAACCCATTTTGCCGTTCAGGGCTTCCTTGACAACTTCGAGTGCGGAAAAGTCCTTGATGGCCTGCTCTTCCTTGGACGGCTCGCCGGAAATCACGAGTTTGCCGTAATTGTCAGTGATGAAAGAGAAGCCGCGTTCGCTTGGATTGATGGATTGGACAATGGACTGAATTGTCTTGTTTTCGAGATCGAGGCCACCTGCCATGACACCTTTCATCTCGCCGCTTCTCGAGAAGAAGGGGACAAAGACAAAGACGCGGCGCTCACCGGCTTCGGTACGGTATACTCCGCTCGTGCAGGTCTGGACGCCCGAACGAATCCTGTCGATGCAGGTATCGTTGGCGAGACTGCCCGCCACGCCAGAGTCATTGCCGGCCGATGTGATGAGAGAAGAACTCATCGTAAAAATGTAAATGGATTTCAGGAGAGGGAAATTTTCGACCCGGCTTTCGAGCCCTTCCTTCATCTGACTGTAGGTGCCAGAGCGGATAGCGCCGGAGACCGCGAGGAGTTCGAGCGTCTTGGTGCTGTTGTCGATCACGGATGTGAGCGCGAGCGCTCCGGCGCGAGCCGAATTGATCTGGTCAGCCTTGACCTGCCTGAAAATGACAGCCTTGCACTGGGTGAGTATGATGATGCCGACAACGAGGACCGCGGCAAATACGCCAAGCGCATAGGGCAGGACATATCTCGACTGAAACGCGGTCAGTCCAAGACTACCGCCCATCGCGGTTGTACTGCTGTCCCCTAAAATAGGTTTTCGCACCGTTTTCCTGTCGCAGGCATCAGTTTGACGCGAGCGCCGCAATAGCTGCTACGCCTACGCCGATCCATAGTGTGGTCTGTGCCGATTTTCTCTGTTTTTTCTCTTTTTCGAGGTCTTTGCTGAGCTTGTTGACTTCCGCGACGAGTTGTTCATTGTTCGCCTTCATCTCGGCACGCATGGCTTCGAACTGCTTGTTATTTTCTTGTGACATCTTTTTGAAATCATCGCGCACCTCGACAAGTGTCTTTGTGAGGTCCTGCTGTATGACCGTGATTTTGTTGTCCTGGTTTTCAAGCTGTTTGTCGATCGAGCCGATCCTGTTGCCGGAATCGGAGATTTCGCGTTTGTAGGCATCGAGGAGTTTCTGGATTTCTTTCATGTCGGCTGTATTGGGAGAAATTTCGCCGCTTCTGATCTGGTCGACGAGTTTTTTCAGAGCAGTGGCGAAAACGACGCGGTTGACCGGCAGGTCGCCGCGGAAGGTGCCGTCTTCGTAGAGTGCGAGATAGCCTTTGTCGACGAGGTATTTCACGCTTTTGTACGCCCAGTGACCTGGAGTGATGTCCTTGATTTCATCTGCCGATGCGGGCATTGTCGTAAATGCGATTGCCAATGCGATGATGATGGGATAAAGAAGTTTTTTCATTTTGTCCTCCGTGTTTTGATCGACGGCGCCGCAGGCCGTGTCATTTGTTTGGTCGTTATTTCGTCACGACGTTGGCTTCGGCCGCCTGATACTCGAACGCTATGGGGTTGCCGTCGTTGTCGAGAAGTTTGAGGCTGTCGATCGTGATGGGGCTCTTGCCCGGATTGACTGCCATGAAGTGAATGGTAATCAGCGATCCGCGGTGATTTTCGACCGGGCTTTTTCGAGCAGCAGAAATGCCGCTGACGATACCGGCCGCATTGTCGATATGGGGATCGTTCCAAGATAGCATGGTTCCGTTTTCTACGAATAGAGTGCCTTGCGAAATCCTGACCGCTTCGACAACTGCGGGATCGAATTTGATGGCGAAGTCCGCCTTGCCGAGTGTTTCTATATTGTTGACAAAAAGCTCTGCGGGAAAAATATGGCCGGGGTTCATTTTTTCCGGGATGCCGTTCCATGTGAGATTGACAGCGAGCGGGTCGATGGTAATGGCTCCGGTGACGGTCTTGCTATCGGTGGTGTCTGATTCGATGACTACCTTGTATTCCACCTTGCCGGTTTTCCGGCCTGTGGCGTTGATATTCCATGTAAATACAGTGTAGTCGCCGCCCTTGAGCTGTTTGATCTGCTGGAGGGATTTTTCGATGGGGGGAAATTCGAGCGTGCCCTCGGGCAGGATGAGTTTAGCGCGGAGGTTGTCTACGCTGAAGCGGCCTGGATTGAGGCATTTCACCTTGATCTCGAAAGGTTTGCCGTAAGGGCCGAATTTGTTGTCAGCCGCGCGTGCCACCTTGTCGGGCGCCGTGAGTGAAACCTTCACTTCGGGCGGCGGGACGAGCTCGACTTTTGTTTTAAGGATGACTTCCGACACTTCGCGGGAGGAGCCTCTGATGGTAAGCGTCCGGTCGCCGCCTGCGCCGGCTTTCGGTTGTACGGACCACCCGAGGGTGCGCTCTTCGCCGGGGGCGAGCGAGGCGATCTTTTTGACTGCGTCGTTGCCGGCCGAAAACTCTATGCCGTTGGGCAGTGTCAATTTTATCTCTACGTCGTTGAGCGGCGAGGTCATATTGTTCTGCACATAGACGTAGACGGTATATGGTCTGATCTGGTTGCGTGCGGTCGACCACTCGCCGAGGCTGCGCTGCGCGCCGAGCGCGAGCATGTCGCCGGCGGTGTCGAGATATTCTATTCCATAATATGTGGAGAATGTGACAGAGTCGCCGGGAGCGACAGTGCGTTCGTTCCAGTAAAGGCCTACAGCGCTGTCCGGGCCGTCGTCGCCTTCGCCCGTGAATGATGCGCCGGATGCCACGTCAAAAGAATAGATGCTGTCGGCAAATTTGCCCCAGTGTGCCATCACGATGCGATCCGGCACCGTGAGACCGGGTCCGCGAAGTGTGCCTCGCGCTACCACCCCGGGATTTTCGAGCGAATCATAAGCGATCCAGTATTCGGGGATCGCATCGCCCGAAAACTCCGTTTCGCTCGTGATACTCCTGTCACCTACCTTGAAGGGAGATCCGTCATTGCTGCCGAGCAGTGTGTCGATAAGAAGCCGCATGCCGACTTTGCGCGCATCGGACGATGAGTTGTGGATAGTCGTCTTGATCTGGATCGTGTCATAAAGTCTCGAAATCGGACCTCCGGTGAAACTCAGAGTCTGCGTGACATCGAGACCGGCGATTTTATAGGTCGATGAAATCGCGCCTCCCTCGACATGAGGAGGGGTAACTGCTTCGCCATATTTTGCGGACTTGCCAGCACGACGTCGCGTGGACCCGCCGTAAACATAATCCGAGCCATCGACACGCAACGTCGTAAATGATGTCCACGGGAGAGCACCCCCGTATATGAGGATCTTGTTGTCATCATTGTCGCGAGATGGATCGCCCTTGACTGTCTCGGCAAGAAATCTGCCAGTGTCCTTCTCTCCCGTGTTGACGACAACCTTCAGGAAGTCATTGACGATCTGACCATACGAGCCTTCGTCGCTGCGCTGTGCAGCCGCCGCTGGAGCCTCGACTGTAGCTGTCGCCGCGTCCGGCTTTTCTTCCGCTGGCGAAACGGTCGGTATCGCGGCCATGATTACTATTGCCGCGCAGCCGATAAATGTTTGTTTCAGACTGGCAAGTTTTTTCATCTGCTTTCCAGTTCGCATTGAGATGTTCCACAGCGGCAGACCACTGTGCCTGTGAAGACCGTATGTTTGGTGCCTGGTTTTACAAAAGCGGCCGAAAAACTCTGCTGTATCAGACGTCTTGCATTTTCATTGGTTTTAGAGGAAGCCCTCCCGCCTGATTCGACCGTAACTTTCGGCGCGCCCTCTTTGCTGTCGTATTCGATTTTGTATCTCACGGCACTTCCCCTGTTGGCGTCATCCTTGCCACATTCAAGGTCCTGTTGGAAATTAAAAGATGAAGATGGAAGAAACGCAAAGCTCGTGCCGTCGCCGTCACTGTTGCCGGCTCCATTGCCACTGCCCGAGCCAACGCCTTTGTCACTGCCGGAGCCTGCGCCTGTGCCCACGCCATCGCCGGTCCCGCTGCCTGGCCTGTCGCTCCCGTTTCCCGTGGAGCTGCCCTGCGCCTGCCGTGGTTTCAGGGATTCCAGTTTTTCGACCGGCGCCGATGCTGCCGGCCTTGTTTCTGCCGGTTTTGCGATTCTGGTTTCTGGCACCTTAATTGCATCAGGCGCTCGGCTTGTCCTCACTTCGGTTTCTGCAGGGACTGGCTGAGATTCTATGTTTTCAGGCTCTGCCCGTTCCATCACGTCGCCCTGCTGCACCTGAGCCACATCGCCGGGATTTCCCGGCATGTCAAGCGATACAATCCCTGTGTGCATGCCATTTCCGCCTCCGCCGCCTGATTTGCCGACAAGAGCCGGAAACACAAACAGAAACAGTAGCAGCAGCAGCGAATGCACTCCAATGGATGTCAGATAGGATGTGGCCTCGCGGCCGATGGAATTCTGTGTTGAGGTTTCGTAAGTTATCATGATCCGCCTTTCCGTCCCAGCGGGTGCCCGCTGCAATGGCATGCGGGTTTATATGTAACTGTATGTAAAACAATAACGCGAAGCGGGCGGACGTTACACCTGTCTGGAAAACAGTTTTCAGTCCGTCGCTTCGACAACCATAGTTATCTATATTCAAGCTGCAACTATTTTATTTGGTATTGCCATAAAAATCAAGCTGCAATCACACGTGTGTGGTTCACGTTCCCGGATGGCTGTTTTTCAATTTTCATGAATATTGTGACAGGCATGGCGGCTGAAATGTTCAAATGTGTTCCGATTTTGCAAAAACGCCTCCCCGCGAACGGAGAGGCATCTTGATATCGTGTGGTAAACGAGCGATTACTGCACCGCAGGAGCTTCCTTCTTTTCGGTCGAAAGATTGATGTTGTGGATGCCGCCCGACTCGATTTCGTCGATGACTTCGACCACTTTCGCTATCTGCACATCACGATCGGAATAGACGAGGGCGCCTTCGAGGGACTTGCCGCCGGCTTCCTGTATCTTTACGGGCAGTTCGCCGGGGCGCACAAATACATTATTGAGATACACCGAGCCGTCCGCCTTGATGGCTACAGTGGCGACCTTGGCGGGCGGGGTCTTTTCGGATGCCGATTTCGGCAGCTTGACCTGTATCGAATTGAGCAGCATCTGGGGCGTGATGACCATGAATATGATCAGCAGCACCAGCGCAACGTCAATCATGGGGATCATGTTGATCTCGGCCATGAACGGCGTGTCTTCGGTATTTTTGATGTGTGCCATCAGCCTCTGCTCCTGTGGATGAGAAGGGTGGCGACATGCTCGAGTTCGATGCTCAGGCGGCGCGCTTTTTTAAGGAAGAAGTTGAACGCGATGACGGCGGGGACTGCGACAAAGAGACCGGCGGCAGTGGTGATGAGGGCTTCGGAAATGCCGGCGGCGACGACCGACGGGCCTGCGCCCATCGCCTTGGAGATGTCGTGGAACGCACGGATGACTCCAACTACTGTGCCGAAGAGTCCTACGAATGGAGCGATATTGGCGATGGTGCCGAGCGCCGACAGCCGCTGTTCGGCTTCCCATCTGAGTGCCTTGGCTTCTTCGGAAAGCAGAGCGATGATGGTTTCTTCGGGTTTGTCGAGATGTCTCAGACCAGCGAGGATGAGCTTGCGGTGCGGAGTCGATTTTCTGCTCGCGAACATTTCGATGTCTTTGGCTTCCTTGCGATAGTCTTCAAGGAACAGGATAACGTCCTGAAATGTTTCTGAATTTTTCATCAGGTAAATCGCCTGATTGATCATCAGGGCGACTGAATAGACGGACATCAGACACAAAACGATGAACGCCGGGGCCGTAAGTACTGGAAGCATTTCCTTGATGGCAATCACCTACTTTCGGGGCACCTGAGTATAGGTGCGTAGAGTTTGACTGATTATATCATCGGGGTTTGAGGATTTCAACCACCACGCGCTCCATAATTTTTATATATCGCAACCCGTCCGCCCATGTTGATCAGCCGTCCCCGCTGTTGTAAGATATTAAGTGGCGGCGACTTTTCATTTCGACATTTCACCCGCCGCTTTGTTCACTCAAGCAATTGTTTTTCCTGAAAGGATACACGCCATGTCCGATAAAAAGCTCATCCGGTCTCACGTCCTCGATGTCATGCCCTACATCCCGGGCAAGCCCATCGCCGAAGTCAAACGCGAACTCGGCCTCAACCACGTAGTCAAAATGGCATCTAACGAAAACGTATTCGGTCCTTCTCCCAGAGTCATCGAGGCCATCAGCCGCGCCGCGTCTGAAATCAATTTCTACCCCGACGGCGCGTGCCACGACCTCCGCCAGGCCCTTGCCGCGAAATTCGGCGCGCCCGCCAGCAACATAGTAGTCACCAATGGCACCGACGAAGCCATCCGCCTCATCTGCGTCGCCGTCGCCGGCCCTGAGGATGAAGTCATTTTCGCCGCCCCCTCATTTGTCACCTACAGGCTCTCCGCGATGATCGTCGACACGTCCATAATCACCGTCGCTACGAAACCTGACCTAACCCACGACCTCGACGCGATGCTCGAAAAGATCACCGATCGCACCAAAATCATTTTCATCTGCAATCCCAACAACCCCACTGGCACCATCGTCACACGCGCCGAAGTCGAGCGTTTCATGGCCGCCGTACCCCCTCACGTGCTTGTCGTTTTCGACGAAGCATACAACGAGTACGTCGAGTCTCCCGAATACACAAACGCCCTCGAAGAGTATTTCAAGGCCGGCCGCAATGTCGCCGTCCTGCGTACATTTTCGAAAGTCTATGGGCTCGCCGGCCTGCGCGTCGGATTCGCCTTTGTCACAGACGAACTCGCCGACGGACTCAACCGCGTGCGCAATCCCTTCAATGTCAACCACCTCGCGCAGGAAGCCGCCATCGCCGCTCTCGCCGACGAAGACCATGTGCGCCGCGCCGTCACATTCAACAACACGGGCCGCGCGCAACTCTGCTCGGCATTTGATGAAATGGGACTGAAATACGCCGTATCGCAGGCCAACTTCATCCTCGTCGATGTGCGCCGCGACTCGCTCGAAGTTTTCGACAAACTCCTGCGCAAGGGATTCATCATCCGCCCGGGCGCCAATCTCGGCTGCCCCACATGGCTGCGCGTCTCCATCTGCGGCGAATCCGACAATGCAGCTTTCATCGCTGCCCTCAGAGAGATACTCGCATCATAAATCATGGAGGCATGCGGCATGCAGAGAGTTTCCATAGCAATCGACGGCCCCGCCGGATCGGGCAAGAGCACCATCGCCAAGCTTATCTCGAAACGCTTTGGCCTGTCTTATGTCGACACGGGCGCGATGTACCGCGGCATCGGTCTGCTCGCCCACAACGCCGGCATTTCACACGACGACGAGCAGCAGCTCACACCCCTTGCCGCCGCTGCGAAATTTTATTTCGAGATGGACACCGCGCCGGGATCGATGCTCAATCGCGTATGGCTCAACGGGACAGAAGTCACCGAAGAAATCCGCGCGCCGCACATCTCCGGCATGGCCTCCAAAGTATCCGCGCTCAGCGGAGTACGCCGGCAACTCGTCGCCATGCAGAAACTGATGGGCGCAGCAGGTGGCGTTGTCATGGAAGGCCGCGACATCGGCACTGTCGTCATGCCCGCCGCTCAGGTCAAGATTTTCCTAACCGCTTCTCCAGAAGTGCGTGCCAACCGCCGGTGCCGCGAACTCTCGCTAAAAGGCATCGATGAACCCCGCGAAAAAGTCCTCGCCGAAATCATCGAACGCGACACCCGCGACTCCACGCGCGCCGACTCGCCCCTCAAACCTGCCGCCGATGCCGTGCATCTCGACACCAGCACGCTCTCCATCGAACAGGTCGTCGACCGCATCGCAAAGATCACCACCGAAAAATCCGGCATTCAGGGATAAGCGAACAATGCCTTCGGAGACTCATAATACCACATGCCGATCAGCAACCACACGACCATAGCATCACCAGTGACACTTTCAGGCATCGGACTCCACACGGGCCGCGAAGTCACTCTCACCGTATCACCGGCAAACGCCGGTGACGGCATATATTTCATATATGGCGGCGTCCGTATTCCCGCAACGGTTGATTCGGTCGCAGCGACCGTGCGCAACACCGAACTTTCCGCCTGTGGCATAACCATCAATACGGTCGAGCATGTCATCGCCGCGCTGCGCGGCACCGGCATCTGCAATGCGACCGTAGAAATGAGCGGGCCCGAACCCCCCGCCGCCGACGGGAGCGCCCTGCCCTTTGCCGACGCTTTTGCCTCTGCCGGCGTTACGACACTCGGCGCGCCTCTCGAAAAACGCACCGTCACGCAACCATTCACCGTCGCTCGCGGCTCTGCCTCGGTCACCTGCCTGCCGGCTTCCTCGCTGCACATTACGTTTATTCTCGAATACGACCACCCGATGATCGGCCGCCAGCAGTATCACTATGCTCACAGCCCAGGTGCGTTCGTCGCGGATATCGCCCCCGCGCGCACTTTCGGCCTCATCGAAGAGGTCGAGCAGCTCCGCGCCGCGGGCCTCGCGCTCGGCGGCAACGAGGATAACGCCATCATCGTTTTCCCGGACAGGTTTTCCGTGCCGCTTCGCTTCGCCGACGAATTCGTCCGCCACAAAATCCTTGATATGATCGGCGACCTCGCCCTCGCCGGCTGTTGCGATATCTGCGCTCATTTCGTAGCTGAAAAAAGCGGGCACGCTCTCAATGCCGAACTCGTCCGTGAGTTTATCAATAACTCGATCGTCGCTGAATGATATTGACGTGACCGGAATGAACGCAGTGATGACTATCGAAAAGGCAGTCACACGGATAACCGAGAGACCAAACATCATTATGCAAATGTAATCCGGGATAAAAAAGAAAATGCCGAAGGGGGGACTTGAACCCCCACATGGAAGCCCATACTAGAACCTGAATCTAGCGCGTCTGCCAATTCCGCCACTTCGGCTTTTCAAGCATTCCACAGGGATAACGATGCGGTATCCCCTGCGAAAGTCACTATAAAATTAAGGGATTTTCCCCGCCGTGTCAATCGCGAAGACAAAGAATATCGCCGCAGCAAGCGCCGTGCAAAAACCAAAGGTTGGCAAACTATTAAAATGTCAGCGATTTTCCATTAATATATAGGAGTTTCAGGCAAAGCGCGAAAAACCGGTTTTTCGCGGGAGCAGTGCCCCATAGCACAGTCAGGACAATATGCGAATCAAAGTGCTGGACAGATACCTTTCGGGCGAGTTTTTTCTCTATCTAATACTCGGCCTGACCTTCGTCGTGATATTTCTCACACTCAACACGGTGCTGTTTCAGATGCTCACTTTTGTAATCGACAAACATGTGCCGCTTCGCAGCTTTCTGAAAATCCTGTTCTATCAGATGCCGCAATTTGCCGTGACGGCGCTGCCGATGGCTACACTGTTCGCCGCGCTGCTGTCGATCACGCGCATGTCTCGCGACAGCGAAATAGACGTGCTGCGCACAAGCGGTATCGGAGTGGCCCGCATAATGGTACCGCTCATCCTCTCGGGCATAGTGGTCGCTGCCGGCGCATGGGTGACGATCGAGCGCGTCGTCCCACTTATGAACAGCCGTAGCGCTAACATGTGGCGCAAGTTTCAACTCAGCGACGTCATGAGCCGGCCCGCGGCCAATGTCTTTTTCAAGGGGAAAGGCTCGCGTACGTTTTTCATCAAGGTCGTAGACCCGAAAGCAAACACCATTAACGGCATCACCATCCTCGACGATCAGGGACGCCAGCATCCACGGTGGATCACCGCGACCGACGGTCTCTGGCAGGGCCGGTATTTCACTCTCCGCAACGGCATAATCCATCAGGTGCGCGACGACGGATTTGTCGAATTCGAAATGAGATTCGACTCGATGCGCATCAATGTCGAACGCCAGATGCAACAGATTTTCGGCGACCAGAAGACATCACAGGAAATGTCACTGAATGAGCTTCGCCAGAAAATTTCACTATTTAAAAAGAGCGGGCTCGACTACAGACAGTACGAAACAGATTATCATTTCAAGATGGCGATACCCGCCGCCAACATCATCTGTATCCTCGTCGCGCTGCCACTGAGCATCCGCACAGGGCGCAGTGGCATGCTCGCAGGCATCGTCACCGCGTCGGCGCTCATGGCCGTCTACTGGGTGCTCACTATCGTCACCACGACGCTCGGCTACAAGGGAGTTTTCCCACCATGGGCAGCGGCATGGGCCGTCAACGCCACGTTCCTCATCGTCGGCGCAATACTTTTTGTCCGCACACGCAAATGATACGACACTCCGCCATACACCGCGCTCTGACCGCCGCGATCACGGCACTGTGCATCGCCGTCTTCGCGGCTGCCGCACACGCTGACCGCCAGGCATCTTTCGATTTCCCCGATCCTGTAGTGTATGCGACCGGCACTGCGACCGACTCTCTGCCACTCACACCTCCACCAGAAAGCACTCCTGCCCCACCTCCTGATTTCGCTGATGAAGAGTCCATCGACGAACCCCAACTCGCCCCCGACCCCGATGCCGAGCGCATCATCATCGACTCCGCCGACTACTTCCGCTACGAAAAGGAAACACGCACCACCACCCTTCGCGGCAATATCAGGCTCAAATACAAAAACACGGAGATCATCGCCGACGAAGCCGTCGTGGATGACCGCTCCAAGACCGCGTTCGCGTCCGGCTCGGTTTCCATCGACGATCCTGACTTCAGGATCACGGGCCGTTCGGTCCTCTACCATTTCAAAAAGGAATACTTCGAACTCTTCGACGTCAACGGCTCGACAACGTCGCCCACGGCAAGCGGCACGATCTATTTCAAAGGCCGTCACGCCGCCGGCACACGCTCGCGGCTGCGTCTCGAAAAAGTCACCTTCACCACCTGCGGCCCAGACTGCACGCGCGAATACCACGCCGTGTCCAAAAGCGCCACAATCTTCCCCGGCAAAAAACTCATCGCACGCCACTCCATCTTCTACATCCGCACCACCCCAGCCATGTACATCCCCTACTACGTCGCCTCTCTCAAGGACCGCGATGGCTGGACACCCGAATTCGGCTATGACAAGGTACGCGGTTTTTACATGCTCTCGAAATACCCGTATCTCAGCAAAGAACTCGTCTCCGGCTGGATCATCTTCAACTACATGCAGAAAAAGGGCATCGAATACGGCGCTCAGCACGAATACTCACTCAAGGCGCTCGGCGGCAAGGGATCATCATCCTACACCACCAACAAGGAGCGCGACACCGGCTACACCAGCACCAGCGCATCTCTCGCCCAGGACTACAAGATCAACCGCGTCTCAGGCAATCTCACCTATAACCGCTCCAACTCTTTCAACATCTACTACCCATCATCGCGCACCAATTCCAACCGGCTATCCACCAGCTTCAACTTCGTCCAGTCCCCTTCGCGCTCACTCACCGGCCAATACCAGTTCTCAGCCGACAAGACCTCATCTCCTGTCAAAAACCAGTCGCTCTCACTCACCCGCAATGTAAATTTCACAAAAAAACTCAACCTCAACTACACCTACCGCCAGACCGCCTACGCATCGGGCGCCAACCCGGAAAACCTCGAATCCTACCTCACATCCACCCTGAAATACACATCGAAACTCTACACCCTTTCCGTCGCCGGGCAAAAAAGCTTCGACCCCGACGGCGACTCATACCCCAACGACCGCACGGTCATGGTCAGCGACTACAGACTACCCGAAGCCCGCCTCCAGCTCCAGCCGGCTGCTTTCGGCCCACTTGGACCAAAAAGCATTTTCCCCATCACGGAATTTTCTCTCATCCACGGCCGCTACCGCCAGGGCACCCGCGCCGACTCCGAAGCAATCCGCCGCACCGGCATCGAGATCGCCGCCTCTCGCGCTCTCAAATACGGCAACCGCCTCACCATCACTCCCACTCAACGCCTGCGGCAATACTTCTACAGCACCAAGGACGCCCGCTACATCATGTCCCACAACACCAGCCTCGCCTACAACTTCACAAAATTCACTTCCCTCAACTCCAGCTACAGCACCACCCGCGACTCAGGCGGAGCCCCATACTCCGGAGACACCAGCGGCGAAACTTCACTCGTCAGCGGCAACATCACAATGAAAAAACCCGCTACTCAATTCCGCATCGCCACCAGTTACAACTACATCACCTACCTCTACTCTCCACTCGAAACAAGCTATACCCGCGCCATCACCCAAAACTCCACATTCGTCATCACCGCCCGCAATGACCTCAACATCAGCAAATGGGAAGACACCACCACCGACCTCCGCGTCGGTCGAAAAAACACAAAAATCGTCGCCGCCGCCGCTTGGGACTCTTATGACCTCGAACTCCGCCGCATGTCTTTCACCACCGAACACACCCGCAACAACGGCTGGAAATTCCAGGTGCGCGGCGCTATCGAACAAAACTCCCAGTACCCCATCATCCGCGATGTCATCGCCACTCACACCCAATGCTGCACCCAATACCAGTTCTCATACAACACCGAAAACGACGAGTTCAAATTCCAGTACATCATCCTCGCGTTCCCATCCAGAAAATTCGGATTCACTCAAAACAAACAGGGACTCGAACTCGACGAATCCATCTTCCAACTCAACAATAAAACATCAAACTGACAGAAAGTGAGAGTGAACGACTTGCCCCCATCGACAAGATACTTACGCACAATAATCGCCACACTCGCCGCCATCGTATCCCTTGCCCTCACGCTCACCGGCTGCTCACGCTACGCGCCCGTCCCCTCGCCCGTGATCACAAGCAAAATCCTCGAACTGTCCCTCACCACAGCCGCCCCCGTCGATACCGCCAACTTCTACTACTACATCGTCTTCGACACCTCCGGCGATACCACTTCCGCCGGCCCCTACCCCAATCTTTACGGTACCGAACGCGCGCGCAACTGGGACTACTATATCCGTCTCCACGACAATCTCTTCACTGAAAAAATCATCACAACCCAAACCGACGCCGACGCAACCCCATCGCTTTTCGACAACAATTCCACACGCTGCTACTCCGTCTCGGCATCAGGCAGCAACATCACCCTGCAAATCCGCCTCGACGAAATCCCCGATGTCGCATCACAATCTATCCGCCTCAATTTCATCACCAGCACCCAGCCAGTCACACCCACCGACATCCCCATCACCGCCACCGACTACCTGTACTCGCCGGCCTTCGCTTTCTCTCCCATCGTCGGCATCATCGCCGACAGCTCACAATATGCCGCCGTCAGTTCGCACACCGTGTCAGACGCCGCGTACAATCCAGCCGACATCACATCGTGGACACTACGAGTAACTGAAAAATGACTCCATGTTGTATGAATAAATCATTATCATGCCGCAAGCGGGAATCATGACAAAGAAAACAACAATCATCCATCGAACAGCCCGGTGCATCGACCGGACATTTCCATTTGTCTTTCCAATACTCATCCCGGCTCTCGCCGTTACATACATTAGCCCCATCCCCAAAGCCATCACATTCGCCCTGTGGGTGCTTTTTTTCATTGTTGCAGGCGTCAGATTTGTCAGCTATATGAAGAGAAAAGATCGGTGGGACCGTTTTACAGATTCATTCAAACGTCGAGGTTTGCCCGACAGCTCTCCGGTCTGGCAGCAATACGCTTCCGCCAGAACGATCGTCGTCCTTTCATATTTTGTTTTTCTGGCACTTCTCATTGCCCGGGTGCTTCCTGGCTATCTGCTGTTCAACCTCCTCGCGGTGACCACTCTCGCATGGATGGCAACCCTCGTGCGAAAGCATAGAAAACTGCAAAAAATCATTGTTGTCCTTTTCCCGATCCTTGTGTTTTTTTTCATCGCCGTGCGTGCTCAATACACAATTGAAATCAACTACGCCATCATCATTTCCACACTGTCGGGATTTGTATATTTTATCCGCCTGCTGTTTACCAGACGCATCATGGAGACCATAAGGTCTATCGGAAGATTCCTTTTCGACAGATGGGTCACGGCCAGATGTATCTATTTTTTCGTCATAACTCTCGCTATCATTATCCCGCCAGTATCGCCCGCGCTGTGGTGGACAGGACTGGCTCTGTTTATCATTTCGGGACTTTACGGAATCCTTTCAGGAAACAGGCGCGCTCCAGCCGCCATCGCGCGCGAAGTGTGCACTTACGCGCTGATGACATTTCTGACTGTCTCCGGCGCGTCTGCCTATATCATCATTGCGCGTAGCACGATCACGTCCATCGCGGCCATTCACGTCGACGACTGCGTGGCATATTTCGATAGCAAAAGAAGTTTTGACGTTATAAAAGACGGCGATACATTCCTGGTCAACGGAAAAGACGGCATCCTGTCATACAATTCGAGGACATGCGCAAAAAAACAGTTCTTCCCAGACCGTTTTTTCAATAGAATTGCATGCGACACTGACAGGGACATACTGGCAACCGCAGATTACAGGACACGAAGGATGTTCATATATGACTACAGGAATAACACCATTCTCAAAACCCGCGACATCCCAATAAAGAATGCGGTCGACGCAATAATCTCAAGCGGCGATTTTTATCTGCTCGACGAGCGCGGCTCTGTCTTCAGAATTGATGGTAAAACCCTGAAGGTGCAGCAACTAAAACTTGCCATCCCCGATTATTCCCACTACTACTCGATTGCCATCAATGAAAAAACCGGAAAACTCTACATCGCTTCCCATACCAACGGCACCGTCATGAAATTCGATCTCAAGACCAGCCGGCTCGAAAAGAAAACTCACAGAAACTGGACATACACATATAAAATCCTCGTCAACGAGTCGCGCGACACTCTCCTCGTCGCCGAGCCCACAAGATCGCGTATCGCGGAATATAATGGAAAGACCCTTGAACTCCTCCGCTATCTCCAGTCAGCTTACGGTGTCAGAGACATGCAGTTCGACGATGACAGACAGATACGTTATATCCATTGTGCCAACTACTTTTCGAGCACCTACACTCTTATTGACTACAGATCGGGCAAGATTGTCAGAAAAATCCCTACAGGCCACTCCAATGTCAAAGGCGTATACTACGACCAGGCAACGGGCAACAGCTACCTTGCTTCAGATTCCGGCGTATTCATCATAGAAAAGAAACCCCGCCACCCCGACAAGTCCGGACGTGACCACTCAACAAACTGAATATGACGCATCAGAACTTGAATTTGCCTTTTACCTTATTTTTTACATCATTTTCGATTTTTTCTTTTTCCTCTTCGATTTTTTCTTCCATCGCTTCCTTGACCGAACCGATGCTGATCTGTTCTTTCCACGCGTCGATCTTGTGCCTGAATTTTTCAATGTCGAATTCGATAGCTTCCCCAGGTATCGAGCCTTCGATGATTTCAGACATGCGGCCAGCTTCGGCGAGGACTTCGCCGAGTTCGTTGGCTATGCCCACGAGACCTTCGAGCACACTCACGCGCGAGGTTCCGTCTTTATCGACTTCGATGCTGAATTCGGTGCCGCGTACCCCCGCGATGGCAGTAGGCGTGCGGACCTCGAAAACTGTGTGTTTGCCCGATTCGTGCTTGTTGACCTTGCTCCAGACATGACCCGACTTGAGATCGACGACATCGTGTTTTTTAGCGCCCTTCGACCTGCTGACGACAAACGTCGATAGCGCGTTGACCCTGATTTCGACGAGATCGTCGACCATTTTGAGCGCGACCTTCGATTTTGCTTCGGTTTTTACCGTGTCACCGTCG
>CAZQSL010000027.1:0-31903 GCA_964595945.1 uncultured bacterium | reverse complement strand
CTGACGAGGGGAAAGGTTTCATGGCTTGCTGGATTTCGATCGAAGCGTCCTCGCCGCTGCCTCTCAGGGCGATGCACTCGGCATGGCGGACATTTGCCACGACGGTGATCCATCGGGCCGCATCGCTGCCATATCCGCCTTTTCCATCGTACGCGAGGGCGAGTTTATCGACGTCGGTGATGTCCAGGTCGCATCCGTTTTCCGCTGCCTGAAAGTACAAGAGCCCGGCGAGCCGTTTGTCGCGGATACCGGCCGGGATCGACTCGGGATTGGAGAAAAACTGTTTTTCTCTGGCAGCATGAAAGCCGTAAAGCGCATCGACTCGCAGGCCGCTGTCAGCGGATTCGTCGCGGTTGGCCGCTCCTGGCATGGCGCCGGATGCGAGTCTCGCGTCGGTGTCCACGACCGTCACATCGCGTCTTTTGCCATCTGCGACAGTGCAGACAATCTGATTGAGGAAGTGAGATTCATCGGCATACACGACAGCATCGCGGGGGAGTCCCGTGATCAGTTGCCGCGAGAGACCGGTGGCCTGCACGGCGAGCATGTCATATTGGTGCAAACCCTTCGCGGCCGGCACGGCTACCACCACTGCGAGCGCCGCTGCGATCCACTGCGATCCGAAATCGCCGAGGCGCGTTCCCGACAGCGCGTCAGCTATCGCGGTTATGACAGTCCCCACGCCTGCAGCGCCCATGATCGCCACGAAGCAAAGCAGCGGCGTATACAGTTTCACAAGTACAATGTCGGCAGGTGTTTTCATAGCCATCATCAGCGACAAAAAGGCTACCACCACCGCCGCGAGTAATCCCATCCCTACCGCGCGCCGCTCGGCCGTGAGCATCATGAGGCCGGCTGTGGCCGCCGCGAGAAACGCAAAGCCGGTCATGGCCGCGAAATTTTTCACTATCAGTATCGCAAGCGCGAGCTTCACGCTCACGCCGGTTTTCATCAGTCCCGAAAACATCCCTCCGGCGATCTGTCCGGTGTAATATATCAAGCCCTCAAGCGTGACCGGAGCGCCGCCATGCAGCGTCCCCGCGTCAGCAGCCCTCAGTGGCATGAGCATCACGAACGAACTAAACGCGATGGCTACAAAAACAGCGGTGAAAAACGCGTGCGGCACTCTCACGCCACCTCTTGCGGCAGCCATCACGAGATATGCCGCTGTCATGGCAACAGCCAGCACCGGCACATTTGCCGCTAACGAAGCACCCACGACAGCGGCTGCCGCAAACGAATGCCGCAGGCCGCCCCCACTCCTCCAGTAGCCTGCTGCTGAGTATAAAAATAACGCCGCAAGCAGCAGGTCAAGCGACTGCGCGGCACCGCCTGCGACTGCAACCCTGACCAGCGGCGAAAAACCGGCAGCGGCAACTGCGGCAACCGCGCCGGGGATACCGGCCTTCAGACGCCGTACAGCGCAATACAGCACAGCGAGCGCTCCGGCGGCCATAAACGCCGCCAGCAGATTGGCGGCAAACCCTGGCCCGGCGGCAACCGGCAAATTCACGGCAAGCCCCATCAGCACAGCGTGCAGCGCATAACCGCCTGTCGCTGTCGCAGAAATGCCGGCGCCGGCAGCGGCAGCAAGCCCTGATCCCACACATCCCTGCCCGGGGTCTGTCACACTTGTCATCAATGCCCAGAATATTATAAAAACGGCTATCGGTATATATCGTTCTTGCCTGTTCATCTTTCCTGTCCCGTTCGGATATGTCCTGACCGCTCACGGCATAGTCCATGCACACCATATTCCGCACACTATAAATCCTAACTCCATTCATCCCATAATGATAGCAAAAAAACCAGTGTAAATTTCCAAACAAAATAAGTAGTTTTCTGTTATAGTATAATATGCAAGACATCAACGCACAGGAAACAGCCCGCACACACGTACGAGGACATCAGTTACGGAGAAGCAAAATGGCAGAAATTGATAAAACAAAATTCAGACTCGAATTCCTTCCCACAGGAGTAATGCTCACACTTTCGCCCGAATGCCACGAAAACCGTGACGACTACGAACCCGCCATCAAGGACGCCATCATAGGCAAACCAGTCGATCAGGTCGCGTGGGATGTCGTACAGCGAGCGTTCGACACAAAATCCACCGAGCCCCTCCCCATCGCCCCCATGCAGCCCGAACCGGTCGAAGGCCGCGTGCTCGCGAAAATCAGCGACGACGGCAGTTGCGTCCTCATCAAGGTCGAGCCGCCCATGGGCCGCGGCCGCAGAGCCGAACTCCACGATGTCATGGAAGCCATCAACAACCTCGACGCAGGCGATTTTTACATCGACATCGACAAGATCGACACTATCCTGACCTCATTCAAATTCCGCGATTACGTCATGGTCGCCGAAAAACGTGACGGCGCATTCGAAATCAACTCAAGCTCGGACGCCACAGAGGTCAGCATCTCCGTCAGCCCCCCCCACGGCGGCGCCAACATCACCGTCCCCACCATCGTCAACCAGCTCAAAAAACTCGGCATCCAGCCCGCCACCATAAAAATGGAAATGATCGAACGCATCGTCAAAAACGAAATCTTCAACGAAAGCGTCGTCATCGCATTCGGCACAAAACCAGTCGACGGCGCCGACGCTTACATCGAATACTACTTCGACACCAAAGCGGAAAAACCACGCCCGACCATCAACGAAGAAGGCTTCGTCGACTTCAAGGACCTCAACATATTCCAGACCGTCAAAGCCGGCGATCCCGTCGCAAAAAAGACACCCGCCACAAAAGGCGTCAATGGCATGGACGTCTACGGCACCCCCCTCATCGCCAAAGACGGCAAAGACTGCCCTCCGCCTGTCGGCCTCAACGTAAAACCCGGCCAGGACGATCCCAACATGTTTGTCGCCTCAGTCAGCGGCCAGCCCAAAATCATCAGCGGGAAAGTCAACGTGGTACCCATCCTCGAAATCAAGGGCAACGTCGACTTCTCCACAGGCAACATCAGCTTCACCGGCTCCGTCAAAGTGCAGGGCAACGTCGTATCCGGCTTTTCCATCAAAGCCATGGGCGACGTCGAAGTCGGCGGCGTCATCGAAATGGCAACCATCGAATGCGGCGGCAGCCTCGTCGTCAAGGCCGGCATCGTCGGTCAGGACAAGGCGCTCATCATGTGCCGCGGCAACATCAACGCTAAATTCATCGACAAAGCCACCGTTTATGCAGACGGCGACATCTACATCGAAGAATCCATCCTCTACTCCAAAGTCAGCAGCTCCGGGAAAATTGTCCTCGCAGGCAAAAAGGGATTCATCATGGGCGGCATCACCCGCGCCTCCAAAAGCATCACCTGCAACCAGCTCGGCTCCCCCACCCAGACTCCCACAATTATCGAAATCGGCGGCAGTCCCACTCTCCGCGCCGAACTCGAACAGATCGAACTCGAAGTCACTGAAGCCGAAAGCTCTGCCGACAACAAGGGCAAATCACTCGAAACCGCCGAAAAACTCCGCGCGAAACAGGGCGGCCAGCTCACTCCCGAACAGCAGGAGCGCATCCTCATCATGACACGCGAACGCTTTGCACTCCTCTCGAAAATCCGCGCCTTCAAGGAAAAAAAGGAAGACTACGAGGAAAAACTCACACGCCTCAACAGCCACGGCCTCAAAGTCAACGTCAAAACCAAAACCATGCCGGGCGTCAAAATCTGTATCCGCAACACCACATGGATCGCCAATGACCCCGTCGACGCAACCACTTTCCGCGAACACGAAAACGAAATCACTTTCTCACCCTTTGAAAACGAAGAGTGACATCACCGCATATCCACTATCACTCACCACGGCAGGCAACCCCTGCCGTTTTTTTTGGAGAAAGCACTTGTGACCGACACTACCGAAAAGCTTAAACGCATCGACTATGATGGCGCGCTGCGCGAAAAAATCATCCCGCACTGCCGTCTCGGACACGGCGATGTCTGGGTCGACAGCGTATCCGGCCACCGTGTCTGCGTCGCCGACGCATCCGACGTCGAGGCCGTCACCCGCCTTTTCGATGGCGCGCGCGCTGCGCTCATCGTCAACGACCCGCCTTACAACATCACTGTCGGCGGCTCGGCTTCGACCGGCGCACTGTCCAAAACAGGACTCTCCGACTATATCGAATTCTCGAAAAAATGGATGACAGCCGCCTCACTGATCATGACTCCGGACGCCGCGCTCTACATCTGGCTCGGCATGGATGTCCGCGACGGCCTCCAGCCTTTCCCCGACTTTATACTGATGATGCGCGAGCACTTCCCGCAGTTCATACCCCGCAACGTCATCACCATGCGCAACCAGCGCGGATTCGGCACTCAAAAAAACTGGATGTGGGTCCGTCAGGAACTACTCTACTACATACGCGGCAACCCGCGATTCAACATCGATGCCGAATATACCGACATCCCCAAAATCCTCAAGGGCTACTACAAAAAAGTCGGCGGCGAAATGACCGAAAACACCGAACGGGGCAAATCCGACTGCATACGCGCCGGCAATGTCTGGGTCGACGTCCAGCAGGTCTTCTACCGTATGCAGGAAAATGTCCCCGGCTGCTATGCTCAAAAACCTCTGAAATCTATCGAACGCATCGTCTCGGCATCGTCTCAGCCCGGCGATACCATCGCTGACTTTTTTTCGCACTCCGGCACCACGCTCATAGCGGGCGAACGCCTCGGCCGCCGCGTCTTCACCATCGATCTCGACCCCGTCTACGCCGAAATCTCCATCCGGCGCCTCGAAAACCTCCGCGCCACAGGCAATGCCGGCTTCCAGTGGAAAAACCCCTTCCCCGAACTCTCAAATCATGATGAATTCGACTTCGGAGATACAAATCCCCCTGGATGATCCGTTCACAGGCCTATCTCGCCACCGATCTGCTGCATTGCCGCGAGTGTGATCTCCACAAAATCTTCGAGCGGGATCGAGAGCCACGGATCACAGGAGGCGATGAGTTCGCGATTGACCCCGGCCGCGAAACGCTTTTCGCGAAATCTCTTGAGGACGCTTTCAGTTGTCAGGTCCGCGATTTTTTTAGTTGGCAGTACAAGTGTCGCAGATACGATCAGGCCCGTGAGCCCGTCGACGCAGGTCAGCGCTTTTTCGACAGGTGATTCTGGCGTCTTCTTTCCTGCGTGAGCGAGGACGGCGCCGATGATTTCATCATCAAAACCCTGTCCCCGCAGCAAATCAGCTCCCACAAGTCCGTGTCGCGACATGTCACCGCCCGTGATGTCGAGGTCGATGTCGTGGAGAAAGCCAGCCGTCTCCCAGACCGGCTGGTCACCGCCGAGTCGCGCGGCAAGCGCCCGCATCGCCGCGCCTGTCGCGAGACAGTGATTTCTGAGATTTTTTGTGATCAGATGCGTATGGAGAAATTCCCGATTGTCCATGCCAGCCTGCTCCGGCGCCGGTAATCCGCGGCTCGTCTACCGGCGTGTATGTTTTTCGCGCCCCATCGTCGCGACCATAAAATACTACCACATCGCGATTGTATCGGTTAATATAGTTGTGAATACACACAATCCGGTCTGGAACGCATATTGGACAGATACTGTTAAGCACTATGAAAGATTCAGCCGTCTTGCGGGAGCATATACAGTGAATTCAACGGACACTCCGAAATATGATTTTCTGATCCATTCGATGCACATCGGCATGGTGGTGCAGAATCCGGCCGGGGAGATAACCGCCGCCAATCCTGCGGCCGGCAAGATACTTGGGCTGTCTCAGGATGAGGTTATGGGTCGCACGTCATTCGATCCGAGGTGGTACGCGATCAGGGAAGACGGCAGCCCGTTCCCGGGCGAACAGCACCCGGCTCAGGTGGCTTTGAAGACTGGCGAACGTGTCACCGGAGTCATCATGGGTGTGTACAGTCCCGCCGTGGGCCGTCTCAAATGGATCAGGGTCGACTCTTATCCGCAGATACGTGACGGCGCGGCACAGCCTTATCAGGTCTTCACGATTTTCGAGGACATCACGGATACTGTCAGCGCGCGCGAGCACCTCGCTATGACCGTCGAAGACCTCCGCGCAAGCCATGAGAGGTTTTCGTCACTGCTGAAAAGCATGGACGAAGGCGTCGCCCTGCATGAAATGATCAGCGACGCGAAGGGCAATCCTGTCAACTACCGCATCCTTTCGGTCAATCCCAAGTACGAAGAGATACTCGGCATCCCCGCGTCGGATGTCATCGGCAAGACCGCCACTGATGCTTACCGTACGCCCGATCCGCCATTCATCGACACATATTCCCAGGTCGTGCACACTAAAAAAATGCGTCAGATCACCGTGTTTTTCGAACCGATGGGGAAGCACTTTCGCATTATCGCGATCCCCTGGAGCTTCATGTCGTTCGCCACGATTTTCGTGGACATCACCGATGTTGTACTCGCCGAGACCCGCTCGCGGCACGAAAGCAGGATCAATGAGAGTTTCGCGCAACTGTACGAACCACTCGTGACGGGTTCGGACACCAAGGCCATCACTGACCTGATCCTCAGGCAGGCTCTGCATATCACGGACAGCCGTGATGGCAAAGTGATGGCGTTTGATCCGGAGGTCGGCGAGATACTGTCTTCCACACTTGATGAAATGGATCATCCAAACAATGGTAATACTGTGCAGACAAAACCTTCGGAGCAGTGTACCCATTTCAAATACACCAAGGAAACCATAATCGCAAATCGCGGCGACGGAAACGCGCAACTCGTTGCGTTGCCACAAGGCCATATACCGATCGAAAACGCCATTTCCTTCCCGGTCCTGATCGCCGAATCACTTGTCGGGCGGATTACGGTCGCCAATTCGCCGCGCGGCTTCACCGATGTTGACGTTTCAGCGATCCGGCGCCTCGCTGATTATTTTGCCCTTGCCATCCAGCACAAGCGTATCGAAAAACAGCTCAAGCTGACACATGAGACGATCAACCGCTTTTCGGATGCCGTGTACTGGATCAATCCTGACGCATCATTTGTGTATGTCAACGATGCGGCGGTGAACAAACTCGGTCACCCGTTCGAAGAGCTCATCAGGATGCACGTCTACGAGATCGACCCGCAGATGCCCCGGGAACGGTGGGCATCACATTGGGAACAGGTCAAATCGTCAGGCGCGGTGACGCTCGACTCCGTCCACTGCCGCAAGGACGGCACCACTTTCCCTGTCGAGATCAGGGCCAATTTCATACGTTTCGGCAACCGGGAAATGATTTTCGCTTTTGCGATCGATATCACCGAACGCAAGCTCATCGAGACCCGGCTGCGAGCGAGCGAACAGCGGTTTCGCGACATCGCGTTCGCATCGGCCGACTATATCTGGGAGATCGGCAGCGACGGCCGCTTTACCTACTGCTCTGAAAGGGTCGAGGATGTCCTCGGATATACGCCCGGGGAGATGATCGGGCGGTCACCTGTAGATTTTATGCCACCGGACGAAACCGAGCGCATGCGCCGGTACTTCAGCGAATATACCGCAGGCTCGCACGATAAACTCGAAATAACTACTGTCAACCTCACTAAAAAAGGTAAAAAACGCCGCATCGTCACCACTGGCACACCACTTTATGACGAAGCCGGCTGTCTGACTGGAGTGCGCGGCGTCGCGCGCGACATCACAGACCTGCGCCGCGAGGAAGAGGCGAGGAAAAAGTATCAGGACGAACTCGAAATAAAAAACAGAATCGCAACGGTATTCCTGACTAATGACGGCGAATCGATGTTCCCGACCACACTCGCAGTCGTGGTCAAGGCGCTCAATAGCGACTCCGGCATATTCGGCTGCATCGAAGAGGATCAGACTCTCGACATCAAGGCCGTTTCCGAATCCCCGGCCGGCAAATGCGATCTCTGCGAACAACGCAGAAGGATCGGGCCCGACAAATGGTGTGCATTGTGGCACTCCGCCCTTGCGGAAAAACGCACTGTCCGTTTTGACGTGGGCGGGAGTGACTCAGCTATGGCCGCAAAATGTAATTCCAACGCACTTTCATGTCCCGTGATCCACAACGGCCAGGCCATCGCCATCCTTTCCATCGCACGTGACAGCAAGGCTTTTACGGATGAAGAAGCCGAACTGCTTGAGAGTCTCGTAAAAATGATCGGCCCCGTGCTCGCGGCGCGACTGCAGCGCGACCGGATCGAGAACCAGCGAAAAATTTCTTCCGATGCTCTCGCGAAAAGCGAAAAGCTCCTCTCCGATGCGCAACGCATCGCGCATATCGGCAGCTATGAGTATGATATCACTACAAAACGCCTCTACTGGTCAGAAGAACTGCTCAATATATTCGGTATCGAGCACTCCGCCTTCACGGGACGCTTCGAGGACCTGCTCGCGCGGATACATCCGGATGACGCCCCCGGCATCGCCCACATCTACGATCAGTCGTCAGACTTGCAGGGCATCACCGAGTGCGAGCACCGGCTCCTGCTCCCTCCGGGCGAAGAGCGTATGGTGCGCATCCGGGCCGAAATCCTCAGGGACGAATGCGGCAGCCCCACCCGCCGCGTCGTTATCGTACAGGACATCACCGAACTATTCACCGCCCGTCGCGAAACCGAAAAACTCCGCCGCATCGAATCGGTCGGACTCCTCGCCGGCGGCCTCGCGCATGATTTCAACAACTATCTCGGCGTCATCCTCGGCAACATTTCTCTCGCCGCCGACATCCTCGCTACCGAACCCGACGAGGCCATTGAAATCATCAATACCGCGAAATCCTCCGTCAAGGATGCCACTCTGCTTACAAAACAGTTGCTCACTTTTTCAAAAGGCGGCGCGCCTATCCTCAAGCCCGGATCACTCAATGACCTTCTGCGGGAGACCTGCGGGTTCGTCCTTCGCGGCTCAAGCTCACGCGCCGACTTCAGGCTCGGCAGGAAAATATGGAATGCCCAGATGGACTCGGGGCAAATCAGCCAGGTCATCCAGAACATCGTCATAAACGCCGACCAGTCCATGCCCGGAGGCGGCATCATCACAGTCACTTCCTCCAATGACGAAGTCCCGTACAACTCTTCCATGCCCCCTGTCCCGGCCGGACGCTATGTGCGCGTTTCGATCGCCGACAAAGGACAGGGGATGACTCCAGGCCACCTTGCCCGCGTCTTCGACCCTTACTTCACTACCAAGCAGAAAGGGCATGGCCTCGGTCTCGCCATGTGTTTCTCGATCATCTCCAGGCACAACGGCTACATCACTGCCGACTCCATACCCGACGAAGGTTCCACCTTCACATTCTGGCTCCCAGCAACCGACGCGGCGCCTGAAGAATACTCTGCCCCCGCTCCCGCCGGCGTCAGCCTCGCGGGCCTGCGCGCCCTCATCATGGATGACAATGACCTGATGAGAAACCTTCTGCAGATCATACTCAAACGTCAGGGCGTCGATGTCACCGTCTCTTCCGACGGGCTCGAAGCCGTATACCTCTACTCCGAAGCAATGAAGACATCGCCCTTCGACATCGTGATCCTCGACCTTACCGTACCCGGAGGCATGGGCGGCGAGCAGGCCATGCAACTGCTCCTCGAAGCCGATCCCGGCGTCAGGGCCATCGTAGCTTCGGGATTCTCCGAATCACCCGTCCTCGCGAATTATCAGGAATACGGGTTCAGGGGCATGGCGATGAAGCCCTACGAACCATCCGATATTGTGGCGGCAGTCAGAAATGTCCTGAGTAAAGCAGAAAGGTGATGTGCGGATCAGGGACAGACGATGATGCCCCTGGCCCAGAGGCAGTCGCCGCAGGTGGGAAATGGCGCGCCGGTGCAGTCTTCGAGGTTGTTATCGGCCATTTCGCAGCCGCTGCATGATGAGCATGGAGCGAAGCTGAATGAGCGTACGCGGCGGCGGAAGTCGCGGTATTCGTCCGATCTCCAGATTTCTCCTATGCCGCTGTGGGCCAGATCGCCGACCATGTACCGGGTGATATGCTTTTTCCTGCCGAGGATATGGCATGAGTATGAGTGCATGAGCGGCACGCAGGGACTGACGAGCCCGTTCCATGTGATTGCTGCGGCACCCTTGCGGACAAACGGGCAGTCCGGCTCTCCACTGGTTGAGTTTGCATTGACGGTCGCCGTGCAGTACTGGAGCAGTTCGCGAAGATACTTCATGTTGTCCTGCTGAGTGTCGAATCGCGGCAGGATAAGTTCGGGATGGTGTTTGGATCGTTGGGGAAAAACTTTTGTCGCCGCGAGCCAGTAGAGGATTTCATCGCTCATGTCATCTGAATATGGCAGGAGATTTGTGAGGATGATAAATGCGGCTTCCATTTCACGCGCAACCGGGATAAGGTTGACGAGATCGGGCAGATTGCGTTTCATCAGGACGCACTCGATGCCGATCTCCGGGTTAGGCGGCACTTTTCGGTTGCGGGCTTCGTGGACATGCCTTATGTTGGCGAGCACAGTGGCGAATGACGAGCCTTTGCGAATGTCGAGATAAGATTCGGACGAGGTGCCGTCGACTGAAACGATGAGCGTATCGAGCCCCGCGTCGACGAGTCCCTCCGCCATGTCGCGATCGAGCAGCAGGCCGTTTGTGATCATTTCAGTCTTGTAGCCGAGTCTGTTGGCTGACCGGATCATGCCGATGATTTCAGGGTGCATGAGCGGCTCTCCAATGCCCCAGAATGAAATCGTCGAAAAAGTTGGAATGGTCCTGAGTCCGCGCAGAAGTTTATTGAACACCTCCACCGGCATGTCGCCTGTCTGTTCGTCCCAGGTACTTCGCATGCAGGTGCGGCACTGGAGATTACATTTGGTCGTGGGTTCGAGATAGAGCTTTGTGAGGGGCGGATCGACCGGCTGGAGGAGGATTCCACCGGGGTGTTCGACTGCCAGATATTCAGTTTCGCCGCCGGGATTCCATTTTCTGAAATCATCGTCGGATATGTGGATACTGATATTATGCGAGGCGGTACGGCTGCCCTGCCTGAAGATCGAGCCGAGTATCTGTCCGAGATTTTTTTTCATGACTGAAAACCGATTTTCCGGATGCCGCCGGTCATCCTTCGATCACCGCCAAAAATTCACCCAGCACGCGTGCGGCCTCCGGCCCGAGCGGCTCTCCCCACTCGCCGGTATCGTCTTCGCCAGCCCGGCATACGATATGGTCCGTGTACCTGTGAGCATATTGCATCTCGGCCCATGCGTTTCGCGCTCGCTCCTCAGTCTTGCCGGGAGGGTCTTCGCCGCGTGCCGTGATCTTGGCGAGCTGGTTTTCATAGACAACCTGTTCGCGAGTCTTACCACTTGCGGCGGCTGCCGCGGTAATTTCGCTGTCGCTCATCGGTGACAAAAATACCGTGCGCACTTCGATGTCTGCCGGCCCGTGTCTGGCGAGCCATTCCTTCAGGGGGTCGATAAATGTGATGTAGGCTTCCGTGATGACAAGTCCGTGCGAGTCTATGAGTTCGAGCACCTGAGACATGTCGAGAGCCTGGATGTCAGAGCGGAGGGGACCGACGATGAAACGTGTCCTATCGAGGCCGTCGATCATGCTGTATGGAAAGAAATAATAGTCAACGCCGTGGGTTTCATATTGACCGGTAGCGCGTTTGAGGCGTGGCTTGCGGCTGTGGCAGAAGACTGGTTCGGCGAATTCGATTTCGGGGTGGTACTTTCTGAGAGCGGCGAGCAGAGGGCCTTTGCCCACGCAACTCGGGCCGCTGAGGATAACAAGTTTTTTCATTTCCATGTCCAGCCTTTCGGGAGGGGGCCGGGTGTCCTTTCGTGCCTAAAACTTTATTGCAAGCTTTTTCCAAAGGGTATTGTCAGTGGCCGCCGCCGGGGGACTGTCGAGATCGGAAATCCTTATCTTGCCGAGCCGGCTGATTGTTGCCATGACATCTTTTGCGTCGTCCGCTCCCGGCGCGAGCGATAGGTATCTGTAGTAGTAAAAAGTGGCGTCCGTGCGATATCCGCAGGCTTTGAAACTCGACGCGAGGTTGTACGCCACCACTGCATCGCCGGGAGTCAGCAGCAGCAGGGCGAAGTAATAGACAGCCGCGCCCTCGTAGTCTTGCTGATCGAATTTCTCCGACGCCGCGTCACCGATCGTTTCGGGGGCCGGCAATCCGCCGGTAGTTTCAATGCTATCGGCGAAAATGGCCAGCACTGCCGTTTCGAACGAGTAATCCCCGTCGCCCTCTATTATGTCGAGTGCATTGGAAACACTTTCGCGCGCCGCTGCCGCGTCGCCCGAAGAAATGTGGATCGCCGCTATCGCTGCATGAGCCGCTGCGTCTCCGGAAAGTTCGATCGCTCTGCCATAGTCCTCAATGGCGTTACCGGGCCGGCCCATAGCCCATAGCGACAGGGCGCGATTGGCATACAGTACATCGGTATCGGGCGAAGCATCGATGGCGCTGGTAAAATCGGCGGCGGCATTTTCGTGATCGCCGCGCAACTGGTATACAAGGCCGCGATCATTGTGTGCCGCAGGCAGCATGTCTCCATCGCAGGAGCCATCGCCGCATAGCGCGATCAGCCGGCCGAGATAAAACAACTTCGCCTCTTCGTTTTGCGCGGCGATGCCCAGTTTGCGGCATTCCGCAGGGGAGGCGCAGTTTTCGAGGCGGTAGGCTGCCGCCGGCACGCTGAAACAGATTATAAAAAGTATAAGCGCTGCTGTCCTCGATAGCATCATGCTGCCTCGTGCTGGTCCTGTAAAGTTACACTTCGATGATTTCACGATCGACGCGCCCCTCGCGATCATCAGAAGCGAATTCGATATGACATGTGCCGGGTGCGGTGAGCGTGGAGTCAGCCTTCCACGGATGCAGCGGGGTCTTTCGTCTGAACACCCGGACTGTCGCGTCGGCGCACTCGGTGTTGTTACAGAAAACATGCCGGCCCGTCGGGTCGAAGTATTCGGCGCTGATGAGATCCTGAGTACGACACGTGAGCTCGACTTCGAATTTCGTATCGAGCGCGGTTGCCCTGAATTTCCATTTGCCGAGTGCGAAATCACCGCGTGTCGCGAGCATCCCGGGGATTTCCGTGAATGGATACCGTTTGCCATCGTAGCCGAAACCCGCGAAGTGGAGCAGCGGGACAGTCAGCCCGAAACGCTTAACCTGCACGGCGAGCGCTTCGAAATACGCCTCGCCGGACTCGCGGAAACTGTTGCAGTGCGCCCATGCCCACCGGTCGGCGTGGCTTTCGCCCCAGAGGTGCGTCTGACAGCCGGGATCTCCGTTGAAGAGCAGGCGTTCGCCGTCGATCGAGATGTTGCCGAAGAACTTAGCGTCGATGCGGGGACAGACGGCAAGCGTGTCGGCGAGTTCTTTTTTATAAAAAAACTCGGGCAGAAAATTGAACACGTCAGCTTCGGACCTGAACGAAAGGTCCCACGTCACTTCATGTCCGTCACCACTGATGGCTCCCACCGCCGAACGGCCCGTGAGGATGTTGTTTGCGATTGTCACCTTGAAAGGCGAGGCTGCGGATTCGAGTGATGCGATGGGAAATCTGCGTTTCAGCGCGAAGTTGCGCGTGGGGTCAAGATAATTGAAATATGAGAACCATATCTGTGCATAGTGTTCGCCGTTGCCGTCAGCGGGAGCCGTCATCGTGTAGCGCACCCAGAACCCGCTCGAAGTGGGAAGATGATTGAAAGTCAGGTAATAGACCTCATAGTGGCCTGATTCGCCGCGCTTCCACCGGAGCGCGTTCGCGGCATCGCGTTTGGAGTCCGAACCGTTTTTGCTTTTCATATCATTGCCCTCCATGATGTGACGCGGGACGGGACGCGCCGTAAATGCGGAATACATTTATAGCATACCATCTCATCGCACGCGACGAAATACGTTTTAAAATTAGTGTCCGGACGAAACCCCTGCCGTTTCTGCGCCATTACTGTCGCGGATTGAGAAAAGCCCCATTCACAGCTCTGTCCATGTGACAGTGAACAGGGCGGCCGCAACAGCATTTGCAGCATGACAGCCAGTTGACAAATCGCAATTTCACGCAATCATGTCCAAGCCGTTCCAAAATAGTCATCGGGAAGTATTTTCCCAGGAACTTGACGAAAGAGGCCCATAGATAATAAAATGTCACTTCCGTAGAAGTAAAGTACTTCGAAAAGGGTTACAGGAGCGGTTATCGCGCCGTTAGAGAGAGACAAACAAATGTCGTTAGCTCACAGAGAAGGCGAATGGGTCTGGAGCGAAACAAGAGGAGTCGGCAGGATTGCCATGATCTCCGATGGTGAAGTGCTTGTCGAATACGACAATGGAAGCGATGAACTTGTTTACCTGAAATCAAACTCAAAGTTCCCCTATACAAAACTGGCAGACAATGGATTCCGGTTGCGAAAACGCAACGATGCTCCCGCGTTTTCTGAAACCGTAAGGAAAAGTCCGGTCGCAGCGGTCGAATGTTTCGCACTGGACAGCGTCAGAGAGTTTACGCGCGCGTACATGCAACAAGCAGTCGTGCCCGAACTCATTGCCGGGAGTGATTTCGACGAGTGGTTCAGGAGTCTTGTAACCCTTCTGAAGGCAGATGGACATTACGAAATTGAAGAAGGCGGTAATACTATCCGCTTCAAGGGTGACGCAGTGGAAATTAATGACGACATCAGACTGAGATTCCGCAATGCGGTTTCTCTCAAGGAAAAGCAGAAAGTTTGTATCGAAATGCTTAAAATGGAAGAAAAGGGAGTCGACGTCGACGACGCGAAAGAAGCGGCCATCTCCTTTTTCAACGGCACTGTAATCGGCCAGTCCAACAAGATGGGCGCCCGTCTCGAAGCGCTGTTCTTCCTCAAACAGCTCGACCCCCTGCAATACAAATTCGCAAAAGACACACTCTTCGAGGAAATCGACAAACTTGGCCCCGAAGACGCCGCCAAGGAAATCGCCGAAGCGCCGGACCCCTCCGTACGCCTGCAATTCGTCGAGCTCGTCAAGGAGAAGATGCCGGATCAATTCGTCTCCATAATCTTCATGGTAGCGAAAAGATTCAAGAAAACACAGCGCGACTGGGTGCTCGACGCACTCCTTGCCGCCGAAGACAAAGAGCCGGTCAAAGAGGTCATCCTCCACACCTACAACAACATTTCGACCAACATGCAGCCCTTCGTATGGCTCTGCAAAAAGATCGTCGATTCCCCCGACAAGATCGCCGCTCTCGAAGTCTTCGACATCACTGAAGCTTTCCAGACAATGTTCAAAACTCTCAACAATATCCACGTCACCGCAACTTTTTCATCCAACACCAAAGAGGGCCTCAGCATCAGCCGCGAGGAAGACGAAATCGTGAAGATCGTCAAAGACAACAAACGATTCAAAAACTTCCTCAAAAGCCAGCCGCCCGAAATCGGCAGAGCCTTCTGTCACGCTTTCTTCGCCTGCGAAGCCTTCCACATTGACTACCGCGAAGAAGTCATCACTAAGTTCGCTAAAGATTTCCCCAACCTCGAAATCGGCGATCTCAAGGCCCGCGATGGCAGAGGCGAAGACAACGCGAAATATACGCTCACTCGCGAAACCCACGACCGCTACCGGGCCGAACTCGACGAAATCAACAAAACGAAGCTCGACGAAGCTACCAAAGATATCGTACGCGCAAGAGAATTCGGCGACATATCCGAAAACGCCGAACTCAATGTCGCCCAGGACAAGCAGCGCGCGCTCCTCGGCCGCAAGGCCGAACTCGAACGCATCCTCGACTCAAGCAATATCCTCGACGAATAACCGCTCAGCGTCGATTGACAGTGCCACTTTGCTTCTTCCGGAGAGCGGATGCTTTGTATTCCCGCACGTTGTCAAGTATCCATTCTCCGGATGCCCCATAGTTCTTTAATTGATCGCGTTTTCCGCCCCCCACATGTTCCATACGCGCTATTATCCCGAATTCGTCATTAGAATTCGGGTTCAATTGATATTTCGTATATATGGTGTCATTCTGAGCGAAGCGAAGAATCTTGCTCTTATTATGAAAATCTGAGTTTCGGGGGTAATCAGGATTATTATTGAAACGGCCCGGGGATAAACCCAGCCCCTTCGAAAAACAGTCATGATCTATCCGTGAAATCCGTGTCAAAAAGTCTTTTATTGTTTTCGGTATCGACTGATTATGTGTGGTGCGGTTTTCAGAAACGCAAAACCGCCGCTCGCTATGATGTGGCGCGGGCGGCGGCGTGGATTACGCGATAGGATGATGGTCTGACTCAGCAGAGATTGAGCTGTTTGAGGAGGCTGCCGAATGCTTCGGGATTGTGGATGGCGAGTTCGGAAAGGTTTTTGCGATCTATGGTGATGCCGGCTTTTTTGAGAGCATCGATGAGGACGCTGTATTTTACGCCATAGGCTCTGCCTGCTGCATTGATGCGGGCGATCCAGAGCCTTCTGAAGTCACGTTTCTTGTTGCGGCGGTCTCTGTACGCATACTGGAGGGCATGCATGACAGCTTCGTGTTCGGCTCTGTAGTGACGGCTGCGCGCGCCTCTGTAGCCTTTTGAGAGTTTTCTTATTTTTGTCGCTTTCTTTCGAGCGATCATTCCGTTTTTAACGCGTGGCATTTACGGAATCCTCCGATCTGGGATGCTGTTTGTATATACCGTGATACCGGCAGGTCAGGTTTCGATGAGGCGTTTTGTCTGGTTGAGCTGACCGCCTGTGACCTGAACGGCGATTTTGAGTCTTCTTTTTCTCTTTCTGGATTTTCCAGAGAGAAGGTGGCCCATTCCTTCGCGTTTGCGAATGACTTTGCCGGAGCCGGTGACCTTGAGTCTCTTTTTGGCTCCACTGTGGGTTTTCATTTTCGGCATGGCGTTTACTCCTGTATTTGAACGAAGTTATTTCTTGATCGGCGAGAGGATCATGACCATGTTGCGGCCTTCGAGTTTCGGCATTCGTTCGATGAGCGCGATGTCCTTGTGGGCTTCGGCGAGTCTCATGAGGATGTCTCTTCCTCTTTCAGTGAAGTCCATTTCGCGGCCTTTGAACATGATTGTCGCTTTTACCTTGTCGCCGTCCTTGATAAAGCGTTCGACGTGTTTCGATTTGAATTCGAAGTCGTGCAGTCCGATCTTGGGCCGGAGCTTTATCTCTTTCATGCCGGAAGATTTTACCTGGGATTTCTTGGTTTTCTTCCGTTTTTCGAAGACGTATTTGCCGTAGTCCATGATGCGGCATACGGGTGGGTCTGCGTCGGGGGCCACCTCTACGAGGTCGAGTTCTTTTTCGGAGGCGACTTTAAGTGCTTCTTCGAGGGTTATGATCCCGAGCTGGGTCCCATCGTCGGTGATCACGCGCAGTCTGGGCGCTCTGATTTCCTCGTTGATCCTTGTGCGGTCGGCGTCTTTTCTTTTTTCCATATTCCCCTTATTGACGTTTGTCCGGCTGGGACTCACGTTTGTACAGACATTCAAAAACCCCCTTCGATGAAGAGGGTAATATCGAAGTATATCTGCAATAGCTGCGCAAGTCAATAGCCGGACTGTCCGGCCTCGCTTACCCGCCTGCGTACCACAGGTCTGTCTGCCGCCTGGGCGGACGTCTTCCCTCTGTTTTTGGGGGATTCCCTGTCGGGGGAGCGACATCCTTCGCGCTCTGCGGGTACTGCTGTCGTTATGGGTGGTACAGGACTTGAACCTGTGACCTTCTGCCTGTCAAGCAGACGTTCTCCCTCTGAACTAACCACCCGTTTTATGTTGCAAGGCGACGGGCGGATTTGAACCGCCGCATAAAGGTTTTGCAGACCTCTGCCTTACCACTTGGCTACGTCGCCATTTGCGCAAAAGACATTGTAGGGTGTGAGGGGCGGTGTGTCAAGCGATTGCGCTTCGGTTTTTTCATTGCATGTCGAATGCGTATACACGCGACGCGGCTGTCTTTTCAGACAGTATGGCGCACAGGCTTTCCCTGTCGATGTCCCTGCATGAGAAAAGTTCGATCTGTATTACTCCGTGTTCGGGCCATGTGTTGAGGATGAGGTGCGATTCCATGAGCACGAGGGCGATGGTGACGCCCTGTGGCTGGTAGCGGCTGACGACTTCGTCCTTGACGGTGAGGTTGTTGGCGGCGACGCAGTCCCTGACGGCGCCGGCGAGGAGTTCCGCGTCATCGAGAGCCACCGCGTCTGCTCCGAATCCCCATACCGTGACTTGCCGGCCGAGCTGACGGGCGATGGCGCGGTCCTCTGCTTCGAGCGCATTCACGAATTCATGTCTGATGTCTTTTATCATTATTTATTGTCCTTTTTCCGGGGCGCAGTGCGTGCGCATTTGTATATCGGCAACATTTCCACTGGCCGGAATTTCGACTTGTGGCGTCGCAAGCCTGCAAGATTGAGGTCGGATGCGTCATTGACGCGATTGTAGCCCATTTCCGCGAGGCGCGCGATTGTCACCCATCTCATGTATGTGGCAAGTCCTCGGATATCGAGGTCTGTCTTGAGTACAAAGAAACATGCCAGCCCCTCGCGCATTTCCCCGGCGAGCGATACGGCCACGATCCTGCCTCCGATCCGCGCGAGCCATCCGTGCATGTCCGGCGCGCCGTATGTGCCGTATTCCCTCAGTGCGCGCATCGTATAGGTATGATCCACAAGGGGGGCCTCGATGTCGCGCGCGTGATAGGCGGCTTCCCATTTTGAGGCAAATTCCACCGCTTCCGCCGCGTCGTATGGCTCGAATGGCATGATTACAGCGTCATACTCACGGTTGAAGCGATTGATCTTCTTTCGCACGTCATCGAATCCCGCGCCCTTGAGTCCCGTGACGAGCCGCGAGTCGTATATGTATTCCCTGTCTCTCAGAGTCAGGTCGAATTCCGGCACTTCACCGGCGAGCGATCGGGCGTTTTTTTCATCGAGCCACATGACGATGCCGTTTCTTTCGCCATTGAGCCTGTCCATGATCGACACGGCTGCCGAAAGGTCGCCGGGCGCCCCGGGCGCGATCGTGTAGGTGTCCCACTTGTCACCCGCGCCCCGCTGTTTTCGATAGAGAAATGTCACGCCGCCTCCCGGCAGATTTGCCTGGCAGATTTCGCGCTGCGGCGGATCTGACGCGAAGTACAGCATCGGTGCATAGCAGCACCATGCAGTCGCGCCGGTGCGGGTAAATGACTCGCGTAATACGGCGGCGTCGGCCGGGGTGATTCTTTCCACCTCGAGGTCTTCGGGCGTTGTTTTACCGAAAAACCGCACTCGTCCCTCTCGTTTGAATTTCGCTTCGCCGCACGCGGGACAGCCGGCGGTCTTGAGCGCCTCGATCGTTATGAATTTCTGATCGATGCCGACATTTTCCGAGTGGCCGCAGGTTATGCATTTATATTCGCGTGTCGTGCGGTTGATTTCGCCCGTGTATATGGCTTCGTCATGCCGGCCAGTGATGACTGGCGCTGTCGCGCCGCAGGTATTCAGCCGCAGCATGCGGCTCACTCCGCCGAGCATCGACGCGCCCTGATATTGGTTGAAATCCGGGATCAACTCCCTGATCGCGAACCCGCAATCGGTGATGACCCGCTGAAAGGCAAGCTCCGTGCCAGGGTCTGCCCCGCCAAGCGAGAGAAATCCATTGAGCATCGGCACCGGTCGCATCAGACTTGCCGCCCGTGAGAGAAAAAGCCGCAGTCCTGGCTCCGTATAGGGCGGATCGGTGAAAAACACGTCGAATGTCCCCGCGAGCGCCGCAGGCACTTCGTCGCGCAGGTCTAACTCCACACATTCGATGTCGAGGCCATGCTCGGCCGATGCTTCGCGGATTACGCTGTTTATTCTTTTGTCGATTTCCAGCACGGTAAGGCTTGCCGCCGCCGTGCCACTGTTTTTGAGATGGAGAGCGACCGCAATGGCCGTAAGGTCATCATCACCGATGAAAACCACTCTTCGGCCCGCAAGCGCATTGTACGAATTGGCGTATTCGGCCCGTTTGACTGCCGTTTCGGACGTGGCGAACGCCTGATCGAGCGTGACATCGACCGAAGGCATGGACTCGGCGATGCGTTTGTGAGTGGCGATGATTTCTTCCGGACCGGCCGCCTGAGTCTTGCGGACGGCCATACTGGCAGGGGCGAACGTGATGTCCACGTTCTTGCCCTGCATGAGAGACTCGCCCTTTGCCGTGAGTCTCATGCCGCCGCCCTGCCGTGTGAGGATGTCGCGTTTTTCGAGCTCGCGGCGCACCGCCGATGTCACGGGAAGCGGCAGCCGGACCGCAATGGAAATCTCGCGCAGGGGCGCCCCGTGGCTCACTCTCACGGCTTCCAGTATCGCGCGTACGCCTTCCGGGCCTTCGCGCAGCCGCGCGGCCGCCGCGACTTCTTCGAATAGTTTCTGTGGGTCTGCCATGATGTCTATTTGATTTTGCGGGAAATCCTATTGCCATGCGCAGGATTTTCCGTACCCTTCACTTTAAACTTAAAGCGTATAAACCATTTGCGAAAAGGCGGGGAACGAAGCCCCCGCCCTGTGTCGAACGTGTCTATATGATGTCAGAAATGCTTCGCAAAAAAAAGCCTTCGCCCGTTTCAGGAAAAGTCACTGCGCGATGAATCCGCCGAATACCGGGCCGAGTTTTCTGATGGTTTCGGGAGGGATGTCAGCCGGCGGCGTCATGAGTGCGGATTTCGAGATGTCAAAGCAACCGCAGTTTCTGCCGCCTGCAAGTGCGGCGGCAGTGCCCTCGATGACAGTGGTGGCGCGGCCGATCGTAGCGGCGAGGATTTTGATGATGGCTTCGATAGATGCGTCTTCTTCGCCTTCTTTCCAGCAGTCATAGTCGGTGACGCAGGCGATGGTGGAGTAGCACATGCCTGCTTCGCGGCACAGGTTGACTTCCGGTACATTGGTCATGCCGATGATGTCGACACCCCAGCTCCTGAACATCATGGACTCCGCGTAGGTGGAAAAATTGGGACCTTCGATGCAGATGTATGTGCCGCCGGAGTGCGCCCGGTAGGCGAGTTCCGAGGCCTTTGCCGCGAACGCGCCACTCATCTCCGGACAGACCGGATGTGCGAGTGAAAGGTGTCCGACGACGCCGCTGCCATAGAATGTTTTCGCGCGGCTTTTGGTGAAGTCGATGAAGTTGTCGGGGATGACGATATCGCCGGGCATGAGTTCTTCCTTCATGCTGCCGACGGCGCTGACGGAAATCACGCGGCTGACGCCGAGGCTTGCGAGCGCCCAGATATTGGCGCGGAAGTTTATTTCTGACGGCAGGATGCCATGTTTGCGGCCGTGGCGCGCGAGAAACGCGATTTCCGTGCCGCCAAATGTCCCGACCGCGATTTCCGCTGACGGATCGCCATAGGGCGTTTCGACTTTTTTATATTCGACGCCTGACTTGAGCAGGCTGTAAAAACCGCTTCCGCCGATGATTCCGATAGCTGGCATTTTTATTTCTCCCTTTGGCAATATCTTGTTGGCAAATCACTGGTGAATTTTCTTGAGCAGCCATGCCATGTTCTGACCGAGTTCGAGCATGGTCTGCATGCCTTCGCGGTCATTGAGGACGTCGCCGGGCTCGCGGCCAACCGTGAGATTCCAGTAGCAGGAGCCAGGCACGATCATGTTGTTGATCATGAAAAGTTTGTTGATCTGGCTGAAGACTTCAGTCGCGCCTGCGCGTCTGACGGCGACCACCGCAGCGCCGACCTTGTGTTTGTACATCCGGTCATTGGCGATGCCGACGATGCCGACCCTGTCCATGAAAGCCTTGACCTCCGTCGAGACTGCCGCGAAATATGTGGGCGAGCCGACGAGTACGCCGTCTGCTTCCATGAATTTTTCGATGAGTTCGTTGATGTCGTCCTTGGGACCGTGGCACTTGCCGTCCTTTGCGTCGAAGCACTTGTAGCAGGCCGTGCAGCCCCTGTAGTTTTTCTCGGACAGATTGATCAGTTCCGTGGTGAATCCGCCATCCGCCTCGATAGTGTCGAGCACCTTGTTGAGCGATATGTATGTGTTGCCTCTTTTACGCGGGCTACCGTTAAATGCTACTACCTTCATGGTGCGCCTCCCTTGTGATTTAGACATGCAAGCAGATACTGATTATATCATATTACAGATGATCGTTCATGCCCACGGCGGCAATCACTTGCGTGGCCGTCCCTTTGAGAATATGTTGAACGGGAATGGATGCGAATAGCGCAACTTTTCGATTTCCACCAGACCATCGCAAGCGCCGCGCAAATCGCCAGGGGTGAAAACCCTGACATGGCCGACCGCGATCCCGCTGCTGAGGCGTCCGAGGCTGCGGCCCGCGCCGAGTGATTTTACGACCTTTTTAGCGGCGAGCACGAGACGCTCGTTGGGCACGCTGATGATCACAAGTCCGGCGGGCTTCGTCACCCTGACGAGTTCGGCGATGCCGACCGCCGTATCGGGGATATGTTCGAGCACTTCGGCAGCGATGCAGAGATCGAGAGTGCTGTCGCCGAACGGCAACTCACGGATATCCGACGCGACATATTCAACTTTTCCGGAAGGGCCGACCCGCGCCGCCGTCTTTCGCAGCATCGCCTCGTCGATGTCGACGCAGTAGAGGCGCGCGGAGTCAGCGGCAAGAGCCTCGGAAAGCCAACCGTCCTCACATCCGATATCCGCAACCACCTTGCCGGCCACGCTTCCGATGAATTTTACAAAATCCGAGCGACGGTTTTTTTCCTTCATCTTAATCAGGGGATTAGCATGTTCTTCGAGGATATTCATGGGCTGTACGACGTTTAGAAGCTCGTTCCACTCACGCGCGCCGATTTCACGCCCATCACAGAAAAAGGCCACCGCGCCGCCGCTACGGTACTCCTTGACGAATTCCCGGCCCTGTATCTGATAGGTTTCTTTTCGTGGAGTTGTCATTTGTCAACATCGTCTTTCGCCGGTGCGACTCGTTTGACTTCCGATTGCAGGCGATAGATTTCCTTGCGCAGATTGAGTATCTGGAGCGAGAGAAAACCGATGGAGATGACCTGGATGCCCGCAAGTATGAGCAGCACGGTCAGCGTCATCAGCGGACGCGTGGGGTTGAGCGTACCGGCGAACCGCTTGAAGATGATGAACAGCCCGGTCGCGAGGCCGCCCGCGAGCATGAGCGTGCCGATGAGGCCGAACAGCAGCGTGGGCTTTTCGAGAAATGAAAAAGCGATGTGAGATGCCGATGTCGCCTTGAGTCTGAATTTCGATTTTCCCTTGACGCGGCCCCTGAGATCGGCTGGGATTTCCACGACGCCAAGGCCGAGCGCGAATGCCTTGGACAGTATTTCGAGGTGGAGTTCCTTGCCGTCCTCATGCAGATCAAGCCGGTCGAGCGCTTCGCGGCGATAGCCTCTGAGGATGCAGGTGATCGTATGCACGCGGCCATCCATCACGGCGCTCAGCACGATATTTCCGAGCCTGCTCGCGGCGGCGCGCATCAATGGCACATCACGCACAGTACCGCCCTTCATATAGGCCGATCCGAGCACAATGTCGGCGCGCGGGTTGTTTTTGAGTTCGCCATAGAGCCGCAGGATATGGTCGGGACTGTAGCTGAGATCGAAGTCGGTCGTGACGACAAAGCGCCCGGCGGCAGCGGCGAATCCAGTGCGAAGTGCCTTGCCCCTGCCGCGGTTGACCGGGTAGGAAACGACACGGAGCCAGGACTTCTCATCCGCGAGCGCGAGCGCGGCATCGAGCGTGCCATCGGTGCTGCCGTCATTGACAAGGACAAGCTCCCACGCTTCGCCGAATCCGCTCATCGTTTCTTCGATCATCGTGACAGTGCGCGCGACATTTTCTTCCTCATTGTACATCGGCGCGATTATGGTAAGTTCCGGCTGTCTCTCTCTGTCCACCAGTGCCAACATCTCCCGCCGCTTCGCTCAGCAGCGTTTTTTTATGAATTCATAAGTCTTCTGGAACACCGTTTCCTTCTCGAAGTCCTTCGTCACGACGTGGTAGCTGTTTTCGAGCCGTATCAGCTCCTTGTCGGCCGTGCCGACATTCGCATATATCACATTTGCGTTTTCGGGCTGTACGGTATGGTCTTCGTTGCCCTGCATGATGAGGATGGGGCAGCGCACCTCGGCGAGATCGGCCTTGACATGCGCCATGTATTCGAGGATCGACAGTACACAGACCATTGGTGTGTGATCGTAGCAGGCAAAGCCTTTCAGTGCTTCTTTATTCTTCAGATCGGGCGGCGGATTCTTGTGAAATCTGTGCAGGTACTTCACCGGCGTGTATCTGAAAAGGAAATTGCCGATCGGCGCCAGCGCGCCTGCCACCTGCACGGGAGCCGCCAGAGAAACAATGCCGCGGATGTCCTTGTAGTGCGTCGCGAGATGCAGCGTCTGGAGCCCTCCGAGCGAAAGTCCGGCAACGAAAACCACATCGCAATGCTGGCGGAGTTCGTCGAGCGCCGTGCGCACCGACGCATACCAGTCAGGCCATCGCGAAAGCGCCATATCATGATAGTCGGTGGCATGGCCCGCGATCGCGGGGCCACTGACCGTAATGTCACGCGCCGCGAGATACTCCCCGAGTTCGCGCACCTCATAAGGACTGCCCGTAAATCCGTGATTGACGAGGCATCCGACCTTTCCCTTTTTAATGAAAAACGGCTCACCGCCGGGTATCCACTGCTTATCCATTTGTCCCCCGAATCAGATTCCGACTATTTTTGTTTAACCTTTATTTTATTCATATTGGCTCCAGATGCAATTTTACACAGCCGTCACACAGCCGTCATAAACAAATCCCCTCGAAAACTGTATAATGACACTAAGGGGCTGTGACGAAACAGTCATCGCGGAAACAAGACTGGGTTCGTGACATTTTACACCAGGCCCCGAGAGCATGGACTCACCGTCCCGGGAGGACTCGATGTATCACATAATCACACACGCCACGCCACGCATAATTACCATAGTCACACTCCTGCTGCTCGCCCCAATCACCAGCATCGCATGGCCAGGCGACGACCCGCCCGAAACCACGCTCAGCACACAATTCGAAATCAGCGGCTACCCCTCGTCAGGCCGGTTCATCACAATACGGTCACTCGCCGTCGACGACCGCAACGACACTCTCTACGTCCTCCACGACACGCCTCCGGTCATAAGCGCATTCTCCACCTTCAACGGCAGCTCCCTCAAGCAGCACCGTCTCCTCGACGACATCAGCGCGACCGCCACCATCACCGTCCACGACGGCGAACTCATCATCTTCACCGCCGGCACGGCGCATACCATCGGCGCCGATGGCAAACTCAAATCCCCCGCCGCCGCCATGCCCTCGGCGCCCGTCACCATCGCCACCTCATACCTCGACATCCTCTGGGCCTACGACGGCACATCGCAATCCCTCACCCGGTTCCGCAAAGGCGCGCCCGAATGCTCTGTCAACTTCGCACGAGCGAAACCCTCCTCCCGCAAAATCATCTCGCTCGCATCATCATTCCCCGACAAAGTCTACGCCTTCGACTCCGACCGTCGCTCCATCCACATCTTCGACAACCGCTGCTCCTACGAAAAAACCGTCACCACCCTCGAAACGGCTCCCGCCCCGCCAGCCGGGCAGCCCCCTCTGCCACTCATAGCCATCGACGGCCGCTTCAACATCTGGACCATCAACAACATCCTCGCCTCACTCGACTCATACGACACCATGATGGGCGCCACCCACAGACTCCAGCGCGACGCCAGCGGATTCCAGATCATCCAGTCACCGGCAGCCATCATCTCCGCTCCCGGGCGCAACATGCTGTTTGTCCTCGACTCACAATGGATGTCCATCAAGGCCATCTCCATCGCCGGACTCTGACACCGGTTGCCCCATCGCGACCGCTAAACTACAATATTCACCTGACTCGCGCACAACAGCGCAAAATAACGATTAGGAATAACCGCACAATTGGAAGCCGACCCGTCAAAATTTGAAGGATGCCTCCTCGGACTCGCCATCGGCGACTCACTCGGCATGCCCTACGAAGGCTGGCGCCCCACAATGATACTCAGCCGCCTCGGCTCAAAAGTCAGCGGCTTCGCCCCCTGCCCCGACCGCGGCCTGCGCGCCGGCCAATGGACCGACGACACAAAAATGGCACTTCAGCTCGCACACAGCCTCATCCGCACAAACGCGCGATTCGACCCCGCTGCCGCTGCCGCCGCCTACCTCGAATGGTTCGACTCCGGCGACCTTCGCGGCATCGGCCGGACTACCCTCGACGCCATCCTCCGGCTCAAATCCGGCATCCCGCACACATCAAGCGGCATCACGGGCGAGTACGCCGCCGGCAACGGCGCTGCCATGCGCGTCGCACCCCTCGCGCTCGCCGACTGCAACGACTTCAAAAAACTCCTCGACGACGCTGCCATCGACGCCGCCATCACACACAACAACCCCGAAGCCATCGCCGGCAGCCGCGTTGTCTCCTACCTTATCGCTCTCGGCGTCAGCGGAGACCGCTCCATGGCCGCCGACCCGGCGCTATTCGACAAATGCCGCGACATCGCCGGCCCCTCCGAAACCGCAGCGAAACTCCTGCGCGCAAAACAGCTCTACCTCGATAAAATGCCCTGCGGCACCGCCCTCTCCACTATCGGCACAAGCGGCTACGTCGCAGAATCCGTCGCCAGCTCCGTCTACTGCTTTATGAAAACACCAACCGACTTTCAGGAAACCGTAGTCTCCGCTGTAATGGGCGGGGGAGACACAGACACCATCGCCGCAATCGCCGGCGCCATCTCCGGCTCGTGGAATGGCACATGGAATATCCCCAAACACTGGGTCGACCACGTCGAAGCCTCCGACGAACTCCGCGACATCGCCGGCCAGCTCTACAAACTCGTCTTCGGCATGTGACACACTCGACCACAACGGGAGCACACCAGTGACAGACACAACCTATTCCATGATCACCCCCAGGCCATCGCCACTCGCCGGTCACTGCATACTCTGCGGCTCACACGACACCCGCACATTCCGCCCTTCGCCAGCCGGCGACGTCGTACGCTGCCGCCGCTGCGGCCTCGTTTTCCGCAAACGCATCCCCTCCGATTCGCATCTCATGTTCGACCCCTCTATCGAATGCGCCACAGACTTCACCGACAGCTTCACCGTGTCGAGTTGCTCCGTCCTCGACACCATGTTTCGAGCCGTCCACACCCACAAACCATCAAAAGGCGCCATGCTTGACATCGGATGCGGCCTCGGACGTGTCATAAAAACCGCAAAATCCCACGGCTGGTCAGTCTCAGGCCTCGAAGTCTCACCATCCTGCGCCCGCACTTGCAACGACTCCGGCCTCGACGTCTTCTGCGGCGACCTCGATAATTACATCTCTCAAAAACAACCCCAACCTTTCGACGCCATCGCCATGGTCGAAATCTGCGAATTTCTCCCGGACCCCATCGCCGAACTCCACCGCGCCTCCACCATCCTCCGCGACGACGGCATAATATTCTTCCGCGTCCTCAATTCCGATTTTCACCGCGCTGTTTCCAAAATCACAAAATTCCTCTCACGCCTCATACCATCACTCCGCGACCCCTCGGTATTCCACTGGTTTGCATTCAACCCGTCGACCTTCGCCCACTCGCTGCGCGCCGCCGGTCTCACTCCCATCGCCATCATCCCCTCGCCATCCCACAAGGGCGACCCCTATGGATTCACCAAAAACACACTGTCAAAAAATCTCGCCAACATCCTCCTCCATACCTTCGACCTCATCTCGCGCGCCGTTTTCGCCATCTCCGCCAGACGGATAATGATATCCACGGCCTTCATCGTGATAGCAAAAAAACACGGCTGACATCCGCCGCAACAGCCTACAGGAGCATCCCCATGAAACACTTCATCATCGAAATCACCTATACCGTCCCCGTAGAATCACTCGGAGACGTGCTGCCCCGCCACAGAGAATTCCTCCAGACAGGCTACGACTCAGGCATGCTCCTCGCCTCAGGCCCTCAGGAACCCCGCACCGGCGGCATCATCATCGCGCGTGCCGACTCCATTTCCACAGTGAAAGACTTCTTCGCACAAGACCCCTACGCCCTCGAAAAAGCCGCTACCCATCGCTTCATCGAATTCGACCCGGTCAAATTCCAGCCATTCATCGCATCATGGCTCAGAGGCGAATAACCCGCACCGCACTGCCCATAACCGGGCACTGCGGCGGGATGCGGGCGATGCGGGGCAGGCCAAGTTGTGTTCATACAAGTAATATGAAAACGGTGCAAACGGGAAGTGTTATAAGCGATGAGAGTTTTTGAAATAGGTGTGGAGGTAACTTTTTGCAAAAAGTTTCCTCCACGCATTTTACTCTTTTGAAAGCTTTTTGGTATCAGGCATCACGCGCGGCGTCAAGGTTTGCGCTGATGAGCGAGTCGCACCACAGGGCGCCTTCGCGCATGTAATCGATGTCGAATTCGCCATCAGGCCTGCCTTCGAGATTGATGGCCACTCCGCTGCAAGAGGCGATGATCTTGTCCAGGATCGCCGGGATATCGAGCCATCCCTCCGCGGGCGGCTGGTCAGGGTGGACAGGGATTTTCCAGTAGCGGCGGATGCGGGGCGCGAGCGAGATATTGGAGTTTTGCAGATGTACCGCCCTGATATGTGGCAGGGTAGCGTCGATGATTTCGTCGATTGGCACGCCGAAGTTTTTCAGGTCGAGCGCGAGGTGCCCTATGTCGAGGCAAAATCCGATAGAGGGAAAAGTCGATAGCAGGGCAGCATAGTGTTCGGGTTTGTAAAATGATGAATTGTCCATGAGATTTTCGATATAGATGGGCAGATCGAAGCGGCTGGAAATGTCGCAGAGAGAAGAGAGGCCTCGGCGCGCGACATCGAGAGCGGCGGCGTGGTCGAATCCCTGAGAGTTGGGCCCGCCGAAATTTTCAGGCCGCTGCAGGTGGACGACCATGTATTCGGCGCCCATGTCCGATGCGGTGCGGGCCGAGCCGAACATGAGTCTCAACGCTGCGTCGCGCCGTGTGGAGTCGGAGTCGATGATAGTGGCCAGCAGCGGGTTTTCCGCGTGCGAGGGGTCTTTGAGGATGGGGCAGTGCGCGCTGAATTTCAGGTCGTGGTCGGTCGCGTATTTCAGCAGACGCACCTTGTCGCCGGGCTCGAACAGCAAAAACTCGGCGCGGCGCACCTGGCATATTTCGAGCCATTCGAGGTGAGAGTCATGGGCGACGACGATGCCGAGACAGTCGTTCATCTCAGAGCAGCCTCCCGCATGACGAACATATTTTATCGAATCTGGAGCATGGCGCGGAGCAATAGGGACATGTCGCGTCGCGCGTTTTCTCCGCTGCCTGCTTGTTGAGCTCGTCAAGTTGTCTGCGTATGGCTGAAACCCGCGTGTATCTGAGGATGAGGTACATGAGTACGGATAGTGGAAATACGAGGATCATGATAAACCATAGCACGCAGAACATTTTTGTCATGCCGAGTTCGCGCGCGTCGAGTGCGGCGAAGACGCCGATCGTGCCGTTGATGAGCATGGATAGAAAAACTACTGAAGGTGTGATCTCCTGGATGTCCACGTTGATTCCATTGCAGCCCGATATGATGCGGGCGGAGTGATGGGAGCGGGGCGTCTCCCGCTCAGGCGAATTGTTTCAGGTATGCGGCTGTACCCGAGATTGCGGTGGATGAGTCGGGCTCCTGATGGATTTCCGCCGAAATGAATCCCTTGAAACCGATCTGTGTGAGCGTGTCGAATATCGAGGGGAAGTCGATGTGGCCCTGGCCGGGCCAGCGGCGGTTGCTGTCGGCGGCGTGGAAGTGGATACAGCGGTCGCCGGCGAGCCGTATGGCGTCTTGGATGCTGGCCTCTTCGATATTCATGTGAAATGAGTCAAGGAGCAGGCCGCAGGCCGGCGCTCCAGACTGTCCGATAAAATCGAGGCAGTCGCCGACGGTGTTGACAAATGCCGTTTCGTAGCGGTTGATGGGTTCGACCGCGAGCCGCACACCGGCATCCGCAGCGGCGGTGCCGCATTCGAGCAGGCATTCGGCGGCGAGGGCGCGGTGAGTATCGTCAACAGGGTCCTTGCCGAGGATGAGTCCGATGATGACAATGGCGTCGAGCTGTGCGGCGAGTTCTATATGACATTTGATGCGTTCTACAGAAGCGGCGCGGACAGAGCCATCGGGAGATGAAAAGTGAAGTCCTTCGCTCCAGAAGGCGATGCCGGTGCCGAGAGCGGGTACTTTGAGACTGTACTTGTCGAGGATGGCCAGGAGGTTTGCCGCGTCGATCTCGCGCGGGTCGCGCAAGGCGATTTCCATGCCGTCATATCCGGCATCCGAAAGAGTGGCGGCCAGGGTTTCGAGATCGCCGGTAGCTGCTACCTTGCCGAAGCGGACGTCCGGGCATACTACATAGCTGAATGGAAACATGGGTACTCCCCCGGTTATTTGACTACAGCCGGCCGCCGGAGGCAGCAGTCGAACATGGCGTACCGGCGCGCGATCAATTGAAATGTTTTGTGCAAAGATTCGAGAGCCTGAGGCGTTCGCACAACAGTTTTGCAAGGTTTTTATAAATGGCCATCCCTGCCCGGGCATCGGAATCAATGATTTCACGAAGTTTTTTTGACGGAATCATTACAATGGCCGCATCAGACATCGCCTTGACATTTGCCGAGTGTGGCATATCGTCGATGAGTGCGATTTCTCCGAATACATCACCCGCTCCGAGGGTGGTCAGCATGGATTCACTCACGATGTTATGTCCGTCCGGCCCCACTTCTCCGGTGCTGACTACGAGTTCTCCCTTTTCTATCACAAACAGTGTTTCCCGCGGCTGTTCGTTCTCTTCGATTATCACAGTGCCGAGCGAATACTCCTGATACAGGCTCATCGATGCGATTTTGAGATACGTTTCTTCCGGCAACCCGTCAAATATGGCACATGTTTTGATAATTTCCGCGATTGTGTTGCTGTCCAATTCAAACCTCCGGTATGGATGGTTTTTTCCAAACATTTCAGTTTTCAAATTATACACTGCTTCGATGGCAAAGGAAAGCATTGTTATACACGGTTTTTCACAAAATGGCAGTAAATACTTTCCAGATTACCCCTGAAACTCAGATGGTCAAAATAAGAGCAAGAATCTTCGCTTTGCTCAGAATGACAGGCTTTTTCTATATCAGGGTGTCACAATCCTGTATTCGGCAGATAACAGAACCCCTGTTTTTGAGTGTCATTCTGAACGAAGCGAATGATCTTGTCTTTAGTCCTCCATGATTTCGGTCTCGATACCTTTGGGCGATGTGCCCGCTCCCAATTCGGTCGGTTTGAGACAGGACGGAACCGATGTAGAAGTCACATGGACAGTTGTAGATGTTGCGAATGTGCTCGAATATTGCCTTGAACGCACTACTGTCTCTGACTCAACAGTTGTATCTCTTGGCTGTTATTCTTCTATGGAAAGATATTACAGGGATTCTTCTGTACCAACTACAAATTCTGGGCAAACTGTAGCATATCAATACTCGGTTTGGGCTCGGGTGTGGATGTTCGCATCATACAAAGATGGCACTAAGGCAAGCAGCAACATCTCATACGTTGGAGAAGCACCCGATCTGCCAGCTGCTGCGGTCAGGAATTTCCGTTATTATGCAGGAACAGATTATGTAACATTGAAATGGGAAGCAAGCGATAAAGATGAAGGTGTAGTGGGATATAATATTAAAAGGAATGATTGGTCTGAAGCCGTCACTGTCACAGGACGTCTTACCACATCCTATCAGGATAATAACGTATCCATCGGAACATATACTTATACGATTACAGCACTTGATGATGCAAACAAAGATGGTGCAGCACCATTCAGGGAAGGAGTTTCCAACTCATTATCGGTAAATTTTGTGGGGTCATCCATAATAAAAGAATTCCTGATTACCCCTGAAACTCAGAGTTGTCCCAGGGTATGAGTAGAATGTGAA
>CAZQSL010000026.1:0-32356 GCA_964595945.1 uncultured bacterium | reverse complement strand
TCCCTCCATTGCCGAAAAATATTTTTTCGCGGCGCTCTCCGTCGCCATCTTCATAGCCGTCATCCCGCCCTTCTCCGAAAGACTGCTCAACGAGATTTCTTTTTCGACCGCCATACGCAGGCTTGAAAGTCCCCGGTTGATGGACCATGCGGACAGGATACCCCAGTTTCTCGAAGACGCCCGCGCTCCCATGTCCGCTACTCCGTCGAATGTGGAGATGAGGGTACGCTATGGTATCGCCGCAAATGGCATGGCAGGAAAATTGTCGGACCGCGCCCTCGCCGCCAGTATACGTGAAAGCGTAATTGCATCTTCATTCGAAATCGCCCCGGCTTTCCCCTACGAAAGTCTTCTGATGATAAACGCCGGCAACGCCTGGCTGGGGCTTGACAACCCTGAACTGGCGGCCAGATTCCTGCAAACCGCAACGGCTCTTGACCCTGTCGATAAAATTTCCTTTTACAACTTGGGGATTGCCTATTATAAATTGGGTAAGTATAATTCAGCAAAACAGGCATTCTTGAAAGCCCTGGATTCAGGACGCGAACCATCAGGCGTCCGGATGAACCTTGCCATGTCGTATCTGCAAACCGGAGAGTACTCAAATGCTCTCACGATTTTTCACGAACTGTCTGGCACGCCCGAAACCAGCGCGTTCGCTTTCAACGGGACAGGCCGGTGCCATTCTCTTATGAAACAGCCCTTCGAGGCCATATCGGACTATCGCAGGGCACTTGCCATAAATCCCGGCATGACCGACGCACGGGGAAACCTCGCAATAGAGCTTATCAATACCGGAAGCTTTCCGGAAGCAATTAAAGAACTCAGAGCGTTGTTGGACGAAAACCCCGGCGACCCTGCCGCCAGATATCACCTCGGACGAGCCCTCGCTGCCGAGGGCCGGTACGGGCAGGCATACCGGGAACTTGCCGCAGCAGCGACAGATCCGCTCATCGGGGCAGAAGCACGCAAGCTGATGAACTCGATTTCGGGAAGGAGAATCAACAGGTGACGATAAAATCAAAACTGACTTTGATCGCGGTGACGCTGTGCATGGGACTCTCACTCACCATCCAGGCCGCCGTACCACCAAAAACACCCGCTCAAGGCGCCCAGATCACCATCACCCAGAATAACGCACCCAACCTCGAAACACCGATCACTCTCAACCTCAGAGACGCGGACGTGCGCGATGTCTTCAGACTCATCGCCGAACAAAACAACATCAACCTGATAGTATCCCCCGCAATCCAGGGCACGATCACACTCAGGCTTTCCCATGTTACGCTCAGGGAAGCCCTGTCCGTACTGCTCGACTCGTGCGATGCCGTCATGGAGCAAAGCGGATCCATCTTCAGGGTTTTCCCACGAGCCGAAAAAATCGAGCAGAAACCGCAGCCCGTCAAGACCGAAGACCTCCAGACTGAAATTTTTTCCATAAACTACTCTGACGGTAACGAAGTGCTCAGCGTCGTCAACGACTTCCTCAGTCCTAACGGCAGAGCCAGAATCTTCAAAAAAGGAACAACCTCCAGCGACGACGATGACAGCAGTAGCAACGACGATGACAGCTCATCCGATCGCGCCATGCTCATCGTCCAGGATTTTCCCGAAAGACTCGACGCCATCCGCGCTCTTCTAAAAAAGATCGACACCGAAACTCGGCAGGTCATGATCGACGCTAAGATCATCGAAACTACCCTCTCCAACGAACAGATACTCGGCACTGACTGGTCAGCCGCCGCAAGCCTCAAGGGCTCGCCCATCAAACTCGATACGCGCTACGCACAGTCAGGCGGCATCAACTATGGCACTCTCAGTCTCGACGGCTTCAATGCCATCTACCAGCGCCTCGCCACAGTCGGCAACACAAACACCCTCTCCGACGCCAAACTCGCCGTCCTCGACGGCGAAACCGCACATATTCAGGTCGGCGAAGTCATCCCCGTCGGCATCAGCACAGTCGGCGCAAGCGCCGGCGGCAGCGTCGCTCTCGGTACCACCGGCGTCCAGTCGTGGAATACCGGCATAACCATCGACATCTCACCCATCGTACTCGACAACGGCGTCATCAAACTCGAAATCAGCCCCGACATCAGCGAAGTCACCGGCTACTCGAGCCTCAGCAACTCCAGTACCGCTCCCATCACCAACACCCGCAACGTGAAAACCCAGATACTCATCCGCAGCGGCGAAACGGTCGTCATCGGCGGCCTTATCAAAGACGCTCAGGTCGATCGCAGAAACGAACTCCCGGTCCTCTCGAAACTTCCCCTCGTCGGCAGTCTCTTCCGCCGCAAGGAAAACACCAACCACAAGACCAACCTCATCATCTTCATCACCGCGAGACTCATCGATCTCAAGGTACCTGTCGACGAACCCACGGCGCATAATGACTCCATGCCGCCGGCTCCAGCGGGCGATCCAGCCATAAACAGCTTCCTCGAGTATAGATGATTACCGCTTCAAATGATTCGCCTCCGGCTCATACCGGATATCTACACAAATTTAGAACTACGGTGCCTGATATGAAGAATCCACGAAAGCTGCTGCTCCTCTTATCCTTTGTCTTCGCCATATCGACCGCTGCATTTTCCGTCGCAGACGATATCGGAATACCAGTCTCATACGTATGGGACAAGTACTATGGCCGCATCGACATCAAGGGCGAAATGCCTTCCGTCACGAAAGACTCCGTTTTCGAAGTCTGGAGAAACGGCAGCGCAGTCGGCAACTTCAAGGTCAGGACAGTCGGCCCCCAGATGTTCGCCGGAGTATTCATCCCCTTCGACGAAGGCAGCGCGCTCATGGCCGGAGACTCCCTCGTCGAACCGGGCTACGTGATCCCCCGGACCACTATCCTCCCCTCAGAAATCATCGTCGAAACTCAGGTGGTAATCCCTCCCGTCTCTGCACCTGCTCCCGATACCGTCACCGTGCAGCCCCAGATAAGCATCCCTGCCGTCAAAGCTCCATCCACATCGCGATCCACATCAAAACCCGAACAAAACAACCGCCCGGCCCGCTTCGGCCAGAAACGCACACTCCCCCGCGACCTCGACGCACGCATCAAGTACGCTGAAGATAAAAAATCTCCCTCTCCCGCCCAGCCCCCGGCAGGCAATTCCATCGTCATTTCATCCACTCCCGAAAAAGAAACCATCATCGAAATCAAAGGCCGGCAGACTCCCGATACCGAGCCGGACTCCCTCACTGAAATCACCCAAAATCCATCGGTGCGATATGACATCGAAAGCACCCGGCCCGCAGAACCCGAAACGCAGATCATCATTTCTCCATCTATAGAAAAAGCCCCTCCAACCAAGATCGACACCATCACTATCGACGCGAAGACTATAATCGACAACACCGATCAGCCCACGCCGGATACCACCAAATCCATACCTGCCGAATCATTCGCCAAGTCCGCACCCGTCGACGACTTTCAGGCCGTACGCGGTGTCGAAATCATTGCCGAAAAAGCCCAGCCCGGCGAATCGCCTGCCAGCACCATACCTGCCGAGCTATTCGCCAAATCCGCCCCGGCCGATGTTCTTCAGGCCGTACGCGGCGTGGAAATCATTGCCGAAAAAGCCCAGCCAGACGATTTCGAAAAAGCCATGAAAAACGACTCGGACATTGTCGCGGTCAGACGCATGGCTAATATCGCTTCCACCACTGACTTCGACGCTATCATCGACGAAATCGACCATCTCGGCACAAATACGCCACACAAAGACGCCGCCATCCATCCAGGCAGCGACATGAAAACAAAAAAACATGACAGTGAAAACTGCCCCCACGGACACAACAAGCCTGCCCCCCAAGATCACATCAAAATTACCACCCCCCCCCCCTTCAAAACCGAACCCGTCAGACCCGCAACCCTGCCACAAGACATCATCATTATAGATGACGATTCGGCGGCCCCCGCAGTGATCGGCCAGGCTCCGGCATTCACCACTTCAGACAGTGGCTCACCCGACGCCTATGTCGCTCCCGTCAAACGCGCACTCGAAAAAGCCAAAAATCCTCCTCCCTCACCAGACCCGGCCATCAATTACAACGAAGTCGTCACCCTCATCCAGATCGGCGATTATTACTTCTTCAAAGGCAACTACAGCATAGCTCTCAAGCTATACGGCGACGCCTACGCGATCACCCCATGGAGCGTCGAGATCGGCAAAAGAGTCACAAACACCCGCAAACTGCTCGGCATGCCATCCCCAATCGCCCAGACTCCCGCCGCCCCTACACCAACAGCATCCCACGAACCTCACGGCAATTTTTCCCCAATCATCACCACCGACGGCGCCACGACCGTCCAGCCCCCAATCCGGGTCACTGGCGCCCCCAATTACAAAGACCCCTCCTCGTCCCAGGAAAACCTTAATTCACTCGACCTTTCAAGCGCACAAAACAACTATGCCGTCCACCTCATCATGCAAGGCAAATACGCGGACGCCATCAAATGGGCGGACATCGCCATCAGCAACAATCCTTCCGTCGGCGCATACTACCGCAACAGAGCTATCGCCAATTACTACCTGGCCGACTATGGAGCCGTCGGACGCGATCTCAGGAAAGCTCTCGAACTCGGCGACAAAAAGACCAATGAACTCATTTCAGCTTTCAGCAACATCTTCGGCAATGAGTGAAAGGGGATGACCCCGCAGGGCGGCAAACCTCTGCCGGTCTCATTCTTATGAAAAATACAATCAGGAATATCACGCTTGCGGCCGCTTCTTTCGCGGTCGTTTTTCTATTTTATGGCTTTCTCTACGCCGCTCCTGTGACGAAACCAGCAAAGCCAGGGCCCCCCTCCGATGCAAAACTGCGGCGCACACCTGTCGTCGAAGCCGTCCAGAAAGTCTCCCCAGCCGTCGTCAACATCAGCACCGAAAAAATCGTCCGCCAGCGCGTCAACCCGTTCGCAGGTTTCAACGATGATTTTTTCGACAGATTTTTCGATGATTTCTACGACGGTTTCGGCACGCGCGACGTCAAACAAACCACCCTCGGCTCCGGCGTCATCATAGACGCGCGCGGATATGTCATCACCAACGAACACGTCATCCTCCGTGCCTCCGACATCACCGTCACCCTGCCGGACAACCGCGAATACAAGGCCGAAGTAATAGGCGCCGACCCCGACTTCGATCTCGCCATCCTCAAAATCAACAGCGACAAACCATTCCCATTCGTCGCCACCGGCGACTCCGACTCTCTCCTCATCGGCGAAACCGTCATCGCCATCGGCAATCCCTATGGCCTCACCCACACGGTCACCACCGGCGTCCTCAGCGCAGTCAACCGCACCATCAAAACCCAAAGCGGCCGCGTCTACAGCGACTTCATCCAGACCGACGCATCCATCAACCCCGGCAATTCCGGCGGGCCTCTCGTCAACATCCTCGGCGAAGTCATCGGCATCAACACCGTCGTCTACTCAGGAGCCGAAGGCATTGGATTCGCCATCCCCATCAATCGCGCCATGCGCGCTGTCTCTGACCTTGTACGTTTCGGTGTCATCAAAAAAACATGGACCGGCCTCAAGGTCCAGCAGATCACCCCTCAACTCGCCCGCACCCTCGGCATGTCCAGAGTCCACGGCGTACTTGTCGCGGACATCATCGAGGACAGTCCCGCCGCGAAAAGCAACAGCATCCGCGTCGGCGACATCATCGTCGAAGTACAGGGCAAGTCGGTCAACAGCACTACCGATTTCTACGACAACGTCAACGGATTTCTCGCCGGGGAAAAAATCAAGCTCAAAGTCTCACGCGACGGAGCCAATAAAATCATCACTTTTGAAATGGAAAGCATCCCTCTCTCCAGGGCAGACGAAATCGCGAGACGCCGATTCGGATTCAAAATCAAGTTGCCGGAAGGCGACACCGAAGACACCGCCTCGAAAGGCGTGACCGTGACAAGTGTCGAGCCCGGCAGTCCCGCCGCAAAGATCGGGATCAAATCCGGAGACATTATCCGCGCTATCGGAGGCAAGGAAATCAAGTCGCTTAAGGACTTCCGCGAAGCCACAATCCCTGCCGCCGAGCAGGAGACCGTCTTCGTCGCCGTCCAGCGCGGTAGCATGCTGTATCACACCCGCCTGTGACCCCCCTTTGATTACTTCCGTACCGCCTGTTATAATCTGCCGTATATATTTGAGGTGTACTTTTATGAAAATTTACGACTGGAATACAATGACCGCCACCGGCAGGGACACACTGCTGAGCCGGTCGGAGACCGCCATCCACGAACTCGAAGCATCCATACGCCCCATCGTCGAGACCGTGCGCGCCGAAGGTGATCAGGCTGTCGCGCGCTTCACGAAACAGTTCGACGGCGTTTCCCTCAAACCTTCCGCTTTCAAAGTGAAAAAAGCCGAATTCGACGAAGCGGAAAAACTCGTCTCCCCAAAAGTCAAGGCCGCCATCCTCAAGGCAATCGCCAATGTACGCAAATATCATGAAGCACAGATGCCCGAACCCTTCTGGCTCACGCCCGTCGAACCCGGCGTATTCGCGGGCGAAAAGATAACTCCGATCGTATCGTGCGCTCTCTATGTGCCGCGCGGCAAAGGATCGTTCCCCTCGGTAATGGTCATGCTCGGCGTGCCCGCCACAGTCGCCGGCGTCGGTCGCATCGCCGTCTCCACTCCTCCCGGCCCCGACGGCAAGGCAGACGCAGCCACCCTCTTCGCAGCCCGCGAATGCGGCATCACCGAAGTCTTCAAAATCGGAGGCGCACAGGGCATTGCCGCGCTCGCCTATGGCACAAACAGGATTCCGAAATTCGACAAAATCATCGGTCCGGGCAGCAGCTATGTTTCAGCGGCGAAAAGACTGCTGTTCGGAGTCGTCGATGTCGGACTCCCCGCTGGCCCTAGCGAATCCATCATCCTCGCAGATGCCTCCGCCGACCCGCAGATCGTCGCGCGCGACCTTCTGATCGAGGCCGAGCACGGCCCGGACTCCGTGGCGCTCCTTGTCACCGATTCGCGACAACTCGCAGTCAGCGTAGATGCGCTTCTGCCCTCGCTCGTCGATGCCCTGCCTGAGCCACGCCGCTCTTTCTGCACACGCGTCTTCGATCACCTCGGCGGCGCCGTCATCACTTCCACCATGGCTCAGGCTGTCGAATTCACCAACACATTCGCCCCCGAACACCTCGAAGTACTCACCACCGATCCCTTCGACACCATGCTCCACATCGACAACGCGGGCGAAATCCTCGTCGGCCCCCACACGCCCATCACACTCGGCAACTTCTGCCTCGGCGTCGATGCCATTCTACCCACAGGCGCTTTCGCCCGCACCTTTTCCGGCGTCACCGTCTATGATTTCCTCAAACGCACCTCTATCGGCTACTGCAACCAGCAGGGCTTCGACTCCCTCGCCCCCACAGCTCATACACTTGCCGCATACGAAGGTTTTCCCGCCCACGCTGCTGCGGTGAAATATCGAATGCACGCATCTTCAGTAAAAAGCAAATGACTATCAGCAACTCGAAGGGACACGACATGGACAACACAAAAGTCACCATCCGGCGCGAAACCGCCGAATCGAAAATCAGGGTCTCACTCTGGTGCGGCACGCGCGACCCTGAATACAAAAAACACATCTCCACTTCCATACAGTTCTTCAACCACATGCTCGAAACAATCACATGGCGCTCGTGTATCAACATGGCAGTCGATGTAGAGCTCGATGGATTCCGCCTCACTCACGTGATATGCGAAGACGTGGGGCTCTCGCTTGGCGAAGCCTATCACTCACTTTTCACCCGTGAGATCGAGTCAGGCATCAATGGCAGCGGCTCTGGCGCGGCCTGCATCGACGAAGCCCTCGCGCGCTCCGTCATCAGCTTCGAAGAACGCTCCCTGCTCATTATCGACGAAAAACTCTCACGCGGCACCGAACTCGTCGAGGACATGCAGCAGGCCGACCTCGTGTCATTCTTCGAGGGCTTCGCTCAGGGCGCGCGCTGCACTCTCCACATTGACCTGCTTCGCGGCGTCAACCCTCACCACGTCTGGGAAAGCGTATTCCGCGCCTTCGGCGAATCTCTCCGCGCATCTTTCGCTCCATGTGACTGGCGCACGGGCACTACCCCGGGCGTAAAGGGCAAAATTGCCATCGAAAAGGACTGACCACCACCTGATGCCATCCAGTATCGTACTTACGGACACTCCCTCAGTCGACACTATCATCTTTGACATGGACGGTGTCGTCACGAGCGAACGCAGCTACTGGACCGCCGCGGAACTCGTCACCATCGAACTGCTTTTCTCTCCGCAATACCTCGCACTCGACTCCCCCCGGTTTGCCACACTCCTCGCCACGGGCGGATCGCCCCAATCCCCACTTCTCGGATCATTCGTCACGCCACGCCTGATACTTCTGTTGAAAAACTGCGGCATCAACACCAACTGGGACCTCGCCGCATACTCGTTCATAATCACGCTCATACACCTGCTGTCACTCAAAAGAGACACCCTGCCATTTGTCTCTCTCACGCTCGACGCCGCCGGTATTTCACAGGCGGCAGCCGCACTTGCGGACGTGCCCGCACCGGAATCCATCGCTCCCGCCGTCGAGGCTTTCGAGTCCTTCTGCGAAGCTGCCGGCTGCACGCCCCACGACCTTGCTTCGTTCCTCTCTGCAATGAATTTGTGGCGAGAGCAGGCCACCGGATTACCTACTCCCGTCATAGGGCGCAACGATTCCTTCTGGGATTTTGCCGTCAGACTCTTTCAGGAGTGGCTGCACGGCACCACGTCGGACACGATCACAAAATGCGGCCTGATCCAGCACGAAACCCCTATCATGGACACCGGCCGCCTGCATGATTTCTTCCGCACACTCAAATCCGCCGGCTTCACACTCGGCATCGCCACCGGCCGGCCCCATGAGGAAATAGTCCCGCAACTCGCCTCCTGGGACCTGCTGAAATACTTCGCGCTGGACCGCGTCCGCACATTCCGCGATATTGGACTTGGAGAAAAATGGCTCAGTACCACTGGCGCAACCGGCACGCTTGCCAAGCCACATCCATACATTTATCTCAGCGCGGCTTTTCCGGAAATATCGTCGCCCGCCGCACTCCTTGCCATCAAATGCCCGCTCCCGCCCGTCGAAGCAGCGCGTTTCCTCATTGTCGGTGACACCATGAGCGACCTCATGGCCGCACGCGCCATCGGCGCGCCCTGCGCTATGGTGCTCTCCGGCGTCACTTCAGACGAAACCATTTCCAGGATGAACTCTCTCGCTCCGGAATACATCATAGACGATGTCACGGGCCTGCTGAAACATCTCGGCAACATGCCTGCCTATCCTTGACTCAGGATTCACACAAGCGCTTCGCGCACCTTGCAGAGGAGAGTTTTTCCCGTGAAGGGTTTCTGGATAAATACAATACCTGGCTCGATAAGATCAAAATGACTGATCACTTCCGCCGGATACCCGGACATAAAAAGCACCTTCAGAGAAGGTAACAGTTCGGAGAATTTTTGATATAGTTCCCGGCCATTCATCCTGGGAAGTACAAGGTCGGTGAGCAGGAGTGAAATCAGTGGAGACTGATCCGAATACATGGCGAGAGCGGCATCAGGAGACTCCGCGGCCAAAACGATATAACCTGCGCTTTCGAGTAGCCGCCGGGTGACTTCGCGCATCATTTCATTGTCCTCGACGACGAGGACGATCTCACCATTTCCCTCGACCATGACTTCGGTCTCACAATTATCGTGTTCGATCGCTTCGTCCACGCGGGGCAGATATATCTTGAATGTAGTGCCGAAGCCCGGCTCGCTATATACCGTGATAGTACCGTGATGCTGTTTGACGATGCCGAATACGGTCGAGAGCCCGAGGCCAGTGCCCTTGCCGGCTTCCTTGGTGGTGAAAAATGGATTGAAAATCTGTTTTCTGACCTCTGAGTCCATACCTGTGCCGGTGTCGCTGATAGTGATTTCAATATAGTTGCCAGGTTTTACGTCACCATGCAGACGGACATAGTCATCATCGAACCTTACATTAGCGGTTTCCAGGAGCAGTTTGCCACCATCCGGCATGGCATCTCGTGCGTTAACGGCAATATTCATGATGATCTGCTCGATCTGTGAAGCGTCAGCCTTGACACACCCGAGCCCCGGGGCGTGATTGGTAATGATCTCGATACTCTCCGGGATGAGCCGTCGAATCATTTTCCCGATCCCGTTGATCACTTCGGCAATGTTCAAGACCTTTTCTTCGAGAGTCTGTTTGCGGCCGAACGCGAGCAATTGGCGGATCAGGTCTTTTGTGCGCACACCGGCAGTCATGACCATCTGAAGGTCACTGTGCAGTTTTTCGCCTGGCCTGGTGTTGGTCATGGCGAGAGTCGTATAGCCGAGTATCACGCCGATCATATTGTTGAAATCGTGCGCGATGCCGCTTGCGAGTTGCCCCATTGCCTCCATTTTCTGAGATTGCAGGAGCTGTTTCTGGAGGATTTCCTTTTCGAGATCGGCGTTTTTCTGCTCCGTGATGTCCTGGATCAGCTCGATCATGTTTTCGATGGTCCCATCGAGATGGCGCACACACGCGATGCTGCTCTGTGTCCAGATGACTTCGCCGCTATCTCTGATCAGACGTTTTTCCATCGTGTAATTGTCGATTTCTCCGGAGATAACCCTCTCGAAGAGTTCGTTCTGGCTTTCAACATCTTCCGGGTGGGTGAGTTTTTCCCACGGGATATCTGTGATGGCTTCGCGCGTACACCCGAGCATCGCGCACAGCCGGTCATTGACCGTGACCCATTTTTTATTTTTCGATACAATGGCTATGCCGACGACAGACATTTCAAAGTAGCGGCGAAGCCGGTTTTCACTGCTCTTGAGTTCGTCGAGCGAATTTTCGTGATCAGCGATAGAGCGGGTGAGCATGAAATTATTGCAGGCGAGCCGTGAAATCATGGATGAACATTTCACGAGAAAATCCATAATGGCATCCGCCTGTCTGCGGTCGATGAAAGGCACTTTGCCCAGAGCGGCCGCATAGTCTTGTCCATCAAAGCCAAATGCTGTCGCGCGCTGAGCGAAAAATTCGGAGTCAATCTCTTCATCGTCATAAAAGAACTGGCCGGCGAACAGATTGGCAATGTGCTTTTCTCCGATAAAAACCGGGGTTACCATATCCCACAACCTGTTGTCGCATTGGCACGCTGTGTACTCGCCTTTTCCAATGCCATCGGCAAGGCGCAGGTCGTTTTTCAGGCACATTTTCAATGTTTCGGGATTGACCCTGTGGAATTTTGTGCAGACATCCTGCCATCCGGCCTCAAGCAGAATCTTGCCCGAGCTATCGACAATGCCAATACCGAGCCGTGTCAGCCGGTGAAAATCCTCCATCAGCGCCCTTATCATGGGTATGTCGAGTATCTCGCCCAAATTTTCGACTTCGATCTGACCGATACTGCATATCCGGTCACCGTCACAATGGATTCCTCCTGTACCGGCTCCTGCCATGTTGCCGGGTGTCAAACCCATAGAATCTCTCATTTCTTTCATCATCCATCCTTCGCAAGAGATGTCAGCTCAAGTGTCAGGCCTACAAAGTCATTAACACATGACTGGCAGGATTATTTCCGCATTTTGAAAAAAAATCAACCGGTTTGGAATATAAATCAAAACGCTTTCGGGTCAAAAAGAGCCGCGTGAAGCCCTGCGGAGGCATTCCATTGTAATATATGAGTATTGCCTTATAATATTATAAGATTTTCGCAGGGGAGCAGTTATCCCCGGTCCGCGGAAATCACCGGCGCATAGTTTTTTCGCACGCGCCGACTCCACAGCAATGGTTAACCGCCACGGATTATGGAAAATGCGTTATGCGGTTGCCCCGCAAAGTGGATTTTGCATTGGTCATCTGCCGTCCCCCCGGCTTATGTCCACAAATGATATTCGGGAGGATATTATGAAAAATGACATCGGCTCCAAAGGCTCTCTGCTGTTCAAGAAGCATTCAAGCAATTTTCCGCTCCAGAATGTCGAAGAACCCAATCTCCTGCGTGATCAGTTCCCTTACACGCAGGTACCACGCATCACCTTCGACGACGATTATGTGAAACTTGATCCACCCCGCGACATCTGGATCACCGACACGACCTTCCGCGATGGCCAGCAGTCGCGCCAGCCATTTACCGTCCAGCAGATCGTCGACATCTATACACTGCTCAGCCAGCTCAACGGCACTTCCAGCCTGATCCGTCAGAGCGAATTTTTCCTCTATACCGAAAAAGACAGACAGGCCGTCGAAAAATGTCTCGAACTCGGATGCCGCTTCCCGGAAGTTACGGGATGGATACGCGCTGTCATATCGGACTTCAAGCTCGTCAAGGACATGGGACTCAAGGAAACGGGCATGCTCACTTCATGCTCCGACTATCACATATTCCTGAAACTCAAAAAAAACCGCAAAGAGTGCATGAAGAGTTATCTCACGGTCGTGCGCGCCGCTCTCGAAGAAGGCATCCGGCCACGCTGCCACTTTGAAGATATCACACGCGCGGACATCTATGGATTTGTCGTGCCATTCGCCATCGAGCTGATGAAACTCCGTGACCAGTCGCGCATCCCCATCAAAATCCGAATGTGCGACACAATGGGTTATGGCGTCACATATCCGGAAGCCACTCTGCCGCGCAGCCTGCCCAAGATCATCCGCGCACTCGTACAGGACGCCGGGGTGCCGAGCGAACTCCTCGAATGGCACGGCCACAACGATTTCCACCGTTCTCACGCCAACGCCGCAGCCGCCTGGCTGTACGGATGCAGCGGTGTCAACTGCGCCGTCATCGGCATCGGCGAACGCACGGGCAACAGCCCGCTCGAAGCCGCCGTCATCGAGTATCTCCAGCTCGTCGGCGAAGATGAGGGCATCGATACGAAGGTCATCACCGAAATCGCCGAGTACTTCCGCGACTCTCTCAATTACAATATCCCCGCAAATATGCCTCTCGTCGGGGAAAATTTCAACGTCACAAGCGCCGGCATACATATTGACGGCATCCTCAAAAACGAAGAGATTTATAACATTTTCGATACCACGGAAATCCTCGGTCGCAAACCCCGCTGCGTCATCACTGACAAAAGCGGCGTCGCGGGTGTCGCGCAGTGGGTCAATGACTATCTCGACCTCGAACCACAGATCAGAATCCCCAAGAGCCATTCCGGCGTCATCGAGATTTACGAACTCATCCACGCCGAATTCTCAAAAGGCCGAGTCACTTCCATTTCCGATGAGGAAATGCTCAGATTTGCGAAAGCGCATCTGCCGGAATACTTTGAAACAGACCTCAACGCCCTCAAAAAAGCCGCCGTCATCCTCGTCGACAACATCATTTCCAAATCCGCAAAAGCCACGTGCATGAAGGCGATGAACCGCGAGCAGCAGGAACAGCTCATGTGGGAGACCGTCAAACAGCACTCCTTTATCAACCTCATGTTCGCCGTCAACGTAAAGGGCGAAAAACACACGTCGTTCATCACTGCCACAGGCCCGCTCGAACCAGAGATCGAGGCAAAACTCGACCGCGACTACTCCTCGCGACGCTGGTTCCTCAAACCACTCGAAACCGGCAAAATCAATGTGACCGACCTCTTTACATCACGCATCAACGGACTCCTCGGCATGACCGTTTCCTGCCCGATAAAAAATGATGACGGCGAAGATATCGGCGTCCTGCGTATCGACGTAAAATTCGAGGACCTTCTCAAAGCAGCCCGCGACTGAGCGGCATCATCAAGCCAACCGGAGGAAACATGGCATTTACCATTCCGCCCGAAGGGGCAAAAATCACGATGACAAACGGCATGCCCGTCGTGCCTGATAATCCAATAGTCCTGTTTATCGAAGGTGACGGCATAGGCCCAGACATCTGGGCCGCATCCAGAAAAGTCTTCGACGCGGCAGTCACAAAAGCCTATGGCGGCACACGAAAAGTCGCCTGGATGGAAGTCTTCGCAGGCGAAAAAGCCCACGCCGAAACCGGCGAATGGCTGCCCTCACAGACCATCGACGCAATCCGCGAATACGCAGTCGCCATCAAGGGACCGCTCTCGACTCCCGTCGGCGGCGGCATCCGCAGCCTCAACGTCACCATCCGCCAACTCCTTGACCTCTACGCCTGCGTGCGCCCCGTCCGCTACTTCGACGGTGTACCAAGCCCCGTCAAGGAGCCTCATAAGCTCGACGTGATCATCTTTCGCGAAAATACCGAGGACGTTTATGCCGGCATCGAATGGCAGAGCGGCTCACCGGAAGCCCGCAGGGTCATCGACTTCATCAATACGGAAATGGACAAAAATATCAGCAGCACTTCGGGCATCGGCATCAAACCCATCAGCCCCGAAGGCACCGAACGCCTCGTGCGCAGCGCCATCAATTACGCTCTCGCCAAAAAGAAAAAATCCGTTACACTTGTCCACAAGGGCAACATCATGAAATTTACCGAGGGCGCTTTCAAACAGTGGGGCTACGAACTCGCAGCACGAGAATACCCAGACTCTGTCATCACCGAAGAGCAGATGTGGGCGGAAAACCTCACGACTGTCCCCGAGGGAAAACTGCTGCTCAAGAACCGCATTGCCGATGCGATGTTCCAGCAAGTGCTGCTGCGCCCCGACGAATACGATGTGCTCGCCACGCCTAACCTCAACGGAGACTACCTCTCCGACGCATGCGCCGCGCAAGTCGGCGGACTCGGCATGGCTCCCGGCGCCAACATCGGAGATCACTGCGCAGTATTCGAAGCCACTCACGGCACAGCCCCGAAATATACTGGACTCGACAGGGTCAACCCTGGCTCCCTGATACTCAGCGGCGCCATGATGTTCGAATACATGGGCTGGGACGAAGTGTCCGAAACCATCTGCAAAGGGATCGAAGCCGCTATCGCGGGCCGGCGCGTCACATACGACCTCGCACGTCAGATGGACGGCGCCACCGAAGTCAAATGCTCGGAATTCGCTGACGAAATCGTCGCGAATATGTAGCCGCCTTTCAGATACGGATTGTCACAGCGATGCCTGTTGGGCGTGGGCATAGGCTCCCGCCCCATAATCCCCCGGAGCTCACCATGAAAAAAACAAAAATCACCGTAATCGGAGCTGGAAACGTCGGAGCCACCACCGCGCAGCGCATCGCCGAAATGCGGCTCGCCGATGTCGTTCTCGTCGATATTGTCGAAGACATGCCACAGGGCAAAGCGCTTGATCTCACCGAAGCAGCGCCCGTCACGGGCCACGATTTCAAAATCACCGGCGCGAACGACTACGCCCCTACCGCCGGTTCGGATATCATCGTCATTACATCCGGCATCGCCCGCAAACCCGGCATGAGCCGCGATGACCTGCTCAAAATCAATTGCGGCATAGTCCGGCAGGTTACCGAAAAATCAGTCGCGCTTTCTCCCGATGCCATCATCATCGTCGTATCGAATCCGCTCGATGCCATGACTTACGTCGCATACAGGGCAAGCGGATTCCCGCGCGAACGAGTTATCGGCATGGCAGGAGTGCTCGACAGCGCACGATTTCGAGCGTTCATTTCGATGGAACTCGACATCAGCGTCGAAAACATACAGGCGTTTGTCCTCGGTGGACATGGCGACACGATGGTGCCAAGCACCCGTTACACGACAGTCGCCGGCGTACCTGTCGAAGACCTCATAGCACCCGAACGGCTCGCGGAGATCGTGCAGCGCACGCGCGATGGCGGCGCTGAGATCGTCAGCCTGCTCAAGACGGGCAGCGCCTACTACGCGCCATCCGCGGCTGTCGCGGAAATGATCGACGCTATCGTCATGGACAGAAAAAAAATCCTGCCGTGCGCAGTCCTCTGCACCGGCGAATACGGTATCGACAACCTCTTCGCGGGTGTGCCATGCAAACTCGGCTCCGCCGGTCTCGAAAGCATTTTCGAGATCAAACTCAACGACACGGAAAGCACCGCCCTCGCGCGTTCCGCTGAGGCCGTGCAAGAACTCTGCGCATTCGTCGATACCATTACGATATAGCGGTTAGCAGTAGTAATCATCTTCGCAACGCGAAGCAAAAATACTATATGCTATAACAACTCTTGTCAGTGACGCTGTATACCCTTTATCGCAGGTCCCGGCTTTTTCGACAGGCTTTTGCGCTGAAATGACTCATATCGCGGGATTTCTTTCCAAACCCTAAGGGCTTGTCACAAAATAACCTTAGCATCTTGCTTGTCTTTATTTTCCGTCTTCTGTGTTGCCTGCTCAGTTACATACCTTTAGGTATGCTCCTTCGCAAGCGCCTTGATTACGGCCAAAAATCCGGCGCAATCTTGCTATGTTTATTTTCTTCCAAACCCTAAGGCTGGAACATCATTGGTATCTGGTGTCTCGCGATGCCCTTGAGCATCATTGCGCCGCGGGAGCGGTTGAGGTTGAGACGTGGTTTTTCGCCTGTAGCCCGCTGTATGACCTGAATGATGTGGTAGACGGGTTTGAGCGATGGAAAGACGGCCATGCCGGCTGACAGACTCTGAAGGCATCCCGAGCAGTAGGTGACAATGGCATCCGCCTGGCGCGTGGCGGCTTCGGTCGTGACGCGCAGGGTTGACGCGGCGATCGCCGCCGGGTGATATCCGCTTTCTGGAGCGAACCCGCCACCGATGCCGCAACAGAGGTTGCAGTCGCGGTTGTGTGGCATTTCGACGATGCGCACGCCGAGATGCGTCAGTATTTTGCGAGGCAGTTCGGCATATTCGTCTCCGATGAGCTTCGAGTGGCATGAGTCCTGTATGGTGACGGACAGATGAATGGGTCGGGTCTGGATGTCACCGGCCTGCAGGCGGTCCCAGAGCCACGGCAGATAGGAAGTTATCTCGATGTCGGTGCGAAATCCGTACTGTGGCAGCACGTTGGTCATTATGTTGTATCCGGCGTTGCAGAGGATCATCATTTTCCTGACGCCGAGCCGCCCGGTGAAATCATTGAGACGGCTGGCACAGTCGCGTAGCCGGACGAACATGCCGGTGCGGTAGTAGACTTCTCCGCAGCAGAGATCGAATCCGCCGCGAATGTCGAGTCCGCGCATGAACCACGCTTCCGTGAGGTATGGAGTCAGACACATATTGCAGCCGGGATATGCGATTTCTTCGCAGGGTGTGTCATTTTTCCATGATTCGACGATGGCTCGCTCTGCGGCAGGCATCCTGTCGTAGACGTATGAGCGGAAGTTGATCTCTGCGTGCGGCTGGAAATATGAGGCGTGGGCAGGAAGTCCTTTTGTGGCAATGACATCGTTGAATGAAGATATGAAAAGTGACGCGGGATTGGCGGAGACGGGACACCTCACGGAGCATGTGAAGCAGCTCTGGCAGGCTGTGGATACGATGCGGGAGGTTGCGCCGGAACGGATTTTTCTGATTTCGCGGATGGCAATCGCGCGGGGAAGGCTGATGACGGGGCAATTGGCGAGACAGTCTCCGCATTCGACGCAGGCCGCATGATCGTAGGGCCTGGTGAATTGCCCGTTGTTGGTGTTGGTGCTGTTTGTGTCCATATCAGTATCCGTCCCCTGTCCGATGTATATTTCATAGATTAACACGCACGGCAGTGAAATAAAAAGCGGGATGGAAATAAAAAGCCCCCCATGGAGGGAGGGCTTGATGATTTGAGTGATGATGCGTGTTGATGCCGCGGATCAGCCGAGCAGCTTCTGGATGATGGCCTGTGGCATGATATTGGCCTGAGCGAGTATTGCGGTCGCGCTTTCCGCCAGTATCTTGAGCCGCGTGTACTCTGTGATTTCGGCGGCCATGTCCGTGTCGCCGACCTGTGATATGACATTTGTCGTGATGATTTCGCGCGACTGCATTTCGTCGAGTTTCATGTTGACGAGATGCATCTGACCGCCGAGGCTCGCGATCTGGCCTGACCATGCGGAGATGACCGCGTCAATTTCCCCGAGGGCAGTCAGCGCGGTGGTGGCGTCGGTGATGGCTGTCTGAGCCCAGCCCGCTCCCGCGAGCGATGTGCATGCGTTTGCGGCGGTTATTATTGTGTTGGAGAGTTTGACCACCATTGTGTCGGTTGCGGAGGGGCCAGTCTGAATTGTGAGGCCCGTGGCTCCGGCAAGTGCGGGGGTGGTCGTGGTGTTGAATAGGTTAATGCTGTTGAACTGCTGATATTTCACGCTTCCGATAGATACCTTGATGCTCTGGTATTGCGCGTTGAGGGCGGCGACAGTACTCGCGTCGAGGGTCGCGCTGTTGGACACCCGCACGGCGAGATCACGTGCCGAGATAAGGCTGTCCATGACATTGCCCATGTGAGTGTCGGCGGTGTTGAGCAGCGACATTGCTGTCTGCATGTTGGAAATGCCCACGCGAATACCGCTGAGTTCTGCTTTTTTCGTGTAGAAAAGACTGATCGAAGACGGGTCGTCGGCAGCGCTCATCAGCCTGCTGCCGCTGCTGATATGTGCTGTCGCCCTGCTTAGTGATTGGGATATCTTCTGAATGGCAGACAAAGCCATCGAAGATTCCGCGTTCGTATAGATTCTTGTTAGTGACATGGTTTACTTCCTCCCTGGTAATCGTCATGTCTCAAAGCCATTTAGAGACATGCGTTACATACAGGCAATCCTGTGCCCGCTTTCTGTCCCAACCCTCCTTTCATGGCAATTTCTCAGCGCTTGTATATTAAATTTATTATGCGCGTTGGAGCGGTGAGCGGATATGGTGCCCTTATATTGGTAATGGTGTCCTATACGAAGCTGATGCTTTGGTGCATCGGCTTTCAGGATTTCAAGATACATGCTTCAGTCTATACACAAACCCCGCAGAGAAACAGCCAGTCTCACTGCGGAGCGATCGTATATTATTCAATGTTATGTGTTAAGCTGAAAAGTGTCAAGGTTTTTCATTATCCCAAATGTCTATAGCAAAATTCGGGTTCATACCAATTTGCGCTCGGACAATATAGGCTGTCTGTTATCGAGGAGTTGCTACCGGAGTGTCACCACGCTGCATATAAGCGATAATCGAGTTATTTCTCTACAATCGCGCCTGGAGCACGCCATTATGCATACTCCGCTATCGGGCCTTTGTGGAATAACATGTAAAAATGATTATAATAACCAAACATACGATCATCCCGGCCCCCACGGCAGATTGTGGAAATGGTGGATCGTTCGACAATAGAGACGCAGGACAACCCGGCAGAGATATGATTACATGATGTTGCCCCTGACGCTACGGCGCCGGGCAGGCATTGAGCGATTGCCGGGCCAGTTTATCCCGAATTCGTCATTAGAATTCGGGATTGCTGTCGCAAGAAGGGATGAAATGCAAGGCGCAAGGGGCATTTTTGCAGTGAGCAGTATTCGTCATACGCAAACAAAAAAATGCACCGGCAACACAGCAGTTCGCCCTTATCGCGACTGCCGGATTCGACAATAGCGCACTTTCTATTGACGGATCCGGGTTTATTCAATGACGGGACTAAGCCCGGTCGAGTGACAGTGAAACATTTTGCCGAGACAAGTGTCAAATCAAGCAGGTGAACATGACAGAAAGCGAAAACAACAACCCGGCAGAGGAGACCGGAGCCCATCCCCCGGCCCCCCTCACGGAAGAAACAGCCGGCGCCACTACAGATGCCGCGGCAGGCACGCCGAAACGGCCCGGCAAGACCGACGCAGTCATGCGAGAGGTGTTAGACTGGGCAAAATCCATCGGCGCGGCACTCGTGCTTGCCCTTGTGCTCAAGGCAGTCGTGATCCAGGCATACGTGATACCGACCGGCTCGATGGAACCGACGATAATGCCGCGCGACAGGGTGTTCGGCAACAGGTTCATATATCATTTCCAGAAGCCCCGGCCCGGCGACATCATAGCGTTCGTGCCGCCCGACAAGGCGCTGTGGATGGCCAATATGAAAAAAGGCACTTCATTTCTGAAACGGGTGATCGCCGTCGAGGGCGACTCGCTGTACATCTCCGATGGCATAGTATTTCTCAATGGCAAGCCACTCGACGAACCCTACGAAAAAGAGCCGCCGATGGATGATTTCGACAAAGTGGTCGTGCCGGCAGGCAAAGTGTTTGTCATGGGTGATAACCGCAACAACAGCCTCGACAGCCGCCGGTGGGAATTTCTCCCGGTCGAAAGCATACAGGCGCGCGCGTTTTTCAGATTCTGGCCCCCGAACCGCATGGGCGCTCTTCGATAATTCACTCATGGAGCTTACAATGATAAAGCGACGGCATAATAAAGGGTCCGTCCCGAAAAACGAATTGCTCGAATGGGCGAAAACCATAGTGATGGCATTTGTCGTCGCGCTCGTGCTCAAGGCGACAGTTGTGCAGTCTTATGTCATTACCACCGGTTCGATGAATCCCACGATCATCCCTCACGACCGCGTGTTCGGCAACAGGTTCATATATCGTTTCGCCGATCCGAAACAGGGGGACATCGTCGCATTCAAACCACCCGAAAAAGCCGTGCAGCTCTCGGGATCGACCATACCTTTTGTCAAACGTGTCATAGCCGTCGAGGGCGACACGGTGAGCATCCACAACGGCATCGTATTCGTCAACGGCAAAAAACTCAGCGACCCGTACGTCATCAATCACAGCAACGATGATTTCCCCACAACGCTCGTGCCGCCCGGCAACGTGTTCGTCATGGGAGACAACCGCCCCAACAGCCTCGACAGCCGCATGTGGGATTTCCTGCCAAAACGAAACATACTCGCCAAGGCAGTATTCAGATTTTGGCCCATACAGCGCGCCGGCGTCGTCAGATGATCATCCGGCAACTGCCCTGACCGCCGCCATCAGCGGCTCTTCGAGCAACTGCCTGAGCTTCTGATTGCCATATCCTATCCACGGCACATCGGTCATCGTGTCGAGCGGCGCCTCAAGCCGGCCCCCACACTGGTCTGTCACTATCACACCGCACTCGCGCGCTATCAGCTCAGTACAGACATCGTATGGATGCGCGCACAGCGGGGCGTCGCCACCTGCCGCGACGACAAGCGGCGCTACGATTCCCCTGAGATCACACACAAAACGATCACGCCCCATGATCAGTTCGGCAAGCTGCCCGCCACTCGAAATATACTGGTCTTCGAAATAAAACGTCTCTGCGCCACCGTTCTTGAGAGCTTCGACAAACCTGTCTTCGATTTCGGTTATCCACCTCTTTGTGCCGGGAAAAAAACGCACGAACGTGGCAAATCCATATTTGAGACTGTCAGCCCCAGTCGGCCTCGGCACAAACGTCCGGCGCGACCCGTCAGAGAGATCGATCCTCAAACCACTCGCCCCACGCCCGGCAACAGCCGAAAGCTGATCGGCAACTGACTGTTTCGGCGGCGGGACCTCCGTCATCACGGCAGCGCCGATATCGCGCAAAGTCAGCCCATCACCGCACCCGGCGGCGATCCCGGACAATACCCATGCGCTACGCTTTCCATACATCAATCCCCGCGTCCCGTCGAGCGGGTCCATCAGGATCGTATACCGCGGGTCTCCTCTCCCGGTTCCGAATCTCCTGCCCTCAGCCGGCAATCCCTCCGCCTTGAGCACGACATCGAATTCCGGAGCGATCACACGTTCGAATTTTTCGACAAGATAGTCTTCCGTGACACGGTCGATCTCGAAAATCGTATCGTCATCACCCTCCCGGGCCACAGCCGATAGCTGATCGCTGTCATGCGACTCGAAAGCCGCACGAAGATGCCCGCATATCCCGGTCTGCACTTCGGCTATCAGTTCAAGCAGCCTGTTCACTTCATCCATTCAAGTACCTCTCGCTGTTTATCGCTTCGGATGGTCATTTCATCGAGCGATCCCCTGATATTTGCCGCAAAATGTCACCCGGATCACCTGGGATCACCACCGAATGATTTCAGCCAGTCTTCGGTCATGGTGACATGGCGGATGGTGCGGCGGTCATCGGCGGTATAGATGAGATGGATCACTCCGTCCGGTGACTGATACAGGAATGGGTAGGAGTATTCCATCTTAGCGGTTTCGATGTCCTTGCGGGGCAGCCATGTCGAGCCGCCGTCGGTCGATATGGCGACACTGAGTGGCGAGCGGTTGAGGGGGCTGTGGTTGTAGGCGAGGACAATGGCGCCGCTTTTGAGCGCTATGGCGTCGATGCCGCTCGCGGGGTTGGGAAATTTCGAGCGGGCGGGCGGCGTCCAGTTTTTGCCGAGATCATCGGAATCCGAGTACCATATTTTGCTGCCGATCACGGTGTTGCGGGCATACATCAGGACCCGGCTGCCGCCTGTGAATACAAATGCCGGCTGGAAATTGCCGGGGGAGGATACCGGCACGCGGTATTCTTCGTGAGTGGCGAATCCGTCGCCGCTGAGCCAGAAAAGCGACTGGTCGACCTTGCCTTCGATATAGAATGGCAGCGCGAGACGCCCATCGGGCAGTTCCGTGAGGTTGTTTCTGATCATGTAGCCGGGTTCGTGAGTGATCTCCGTTTCCGGCGACCATGTGAACCCGCTGTCGGAGGATTTGACCATGAAGACTTTTGACTGCGACCAGGCGTTCCACTGCTCGGCGAATTTGCGGACAAAGAACAGCCAGACCGTACCCTTCGAGTCGGTGAAGAGCAGAGCGTTGCCTTCGGCGCGGGCGGGGTCGTCGATGAGTTTGTATGCTGGCGCCCAGGACGCAGCGGCGGGCGTTTTCCGGCTGCACCAGACAGCCACGTCGGGAAGGCCTTCTTTAGAGCCGCCGAACCAGCAGGCGAGCAGGTCGCCGTTGGGCGTCAGGGTGATGGTGGAAGCATGATTGGCGGGTCGAGCGGGATCGGGCGCGAAGAGGTCTTCGCGAGTGATGCCGGCGTGCGCGGCAGTCGTGGCTATGATGAGTGCCGCTGGAATGGCCGCGGCGTATTTCGCGAGTCTGGCGAAATATTGTTTCATGGCGTCACCTCGTATGATGCAAAAAAGGCGGGGTGCTGGCCCCGCCTCTGTGATTTTACATAATTTCGTGAAATCAGAACATATATTTGTAGCTGTCGAATGAGACATTGAGATAGCGTTGCGGATTGAGCAGGCGGTTTTTGTAGCGGACTTCGTAATGGACATGCGCGCCGGTGGTCGTGCCTGTCGTGCCGATGTCGGCAATCCACTGGCCGCGCGTGACGCGCTGGCCTTCGCGGACGCGGTTGCGGCTGTTGTGTGCATAGAGAGTTTCAAATCCGCTGGCATGTTCGATCATGACGGTGAGGCCATAGCCGTTGCGCCACCCGGTGTATTTCACAACGCCGTCGGCGGTGGCGTAGATGGGAGTGCCGGAGGGGGCGCGAAGGTCGATGCCGCTGTGAAATTCGCGGCCACCGCGCACGGGATGTATCCTATAGCCAAAGGGAGAAGAGATATCGACTTTCGAGACGGGAGCTACCGCAGGTACCGAGTTGTAGCCGGCGACGAGATTGTTGATCTTTTTTTCCGTATTGCGAGAGGCCTGTTTGCGGGCTTCGACTTCTGCGCGGTAGACGCGGAGCTGCTCGCGCAGGAGGTCGACTTCGGAAGAGAGCGCGCGTGAGGGCGGATGTGTGTATGTCATCCTGCCGGGGAGGTTGCCGGGTTCGACCTTGATGCCGGTCTTTTTCTGGATTCTGAGATTTGTTTCCCTGATCGCGTCGAGGTCCTGCTTGATGCCGGCGGTTTCTTCCTTGAGTTTGTTCACTTCGTCCTTGACTTCGCTGGTTGCCGCCGTGGCCTTGTCTTTGCCTGTTTCGGTGACGGCGACACTGTGTTTCATCTTCATGTAGTTGGATACAAAAAAGATGTTGGACACGACGACTACGGCAACGATCAGGCAAAGCCAGTAGATGAATTTGTGGGTGATGACAATGTTGTAGAAATGCCGGCCGGTTTTTGGCATCAGGACTGCGCTGAATGCCGAAGAGTTGTCATTGCTGCAAGTGTTTCCAGACAATGTGGACACCCCCTCCTAATTTTTGTCAGTCAGCCGTTGCTTTGACGAAGTCGTGCACGACGCATGGTAGCGTGGGCAGGCCCATCAGTCGGGTGGCAAACGCGTTGGCTGCAATTTCGGACAGTGCGCCGAGACTTTTCTCTATGGTGAGTCCCGCAAATGAGAATACCGGCACCTTGTATGCGAGGTTGAGGTATTCGTGGCCCATGTATTCAATGTGGTGGTAGATTTCATGGGCGACACACATTTGTGTAAGACTTGCGAGAAACCCCGCGCTCAGGGTGGACTTCACCTGGAGGCGCTCTTTCACATGACGGACCGTGTTTTCATAGACAGTGATCGACGGAGGCGTCTGCGAATAGGAAGCGAGCGGGGTAAAAGCGTTGGGGCGCACCGGTCTGGTGATGTCGAAAATCACTTTTACACCGAGCAAACGTGCGATTTTCAACGGATCATTGGTGCGATAGGCGATGCGGGTCTGTTCGGCCTTTTCCGCGCCGAAGGCAAGTGAAGAGTCCAGCAGGGGACGAATGTCTTCGATGGGGATGCGTCTGAACAGCGGGTCTGCCGCCAGCAGGCCGAGTGCAAGCCTTCTGTCATTGGCGGACCACTTGGCTTCGCCCTGTATTTTTTCCTGTTTCTGTTTCATTCCACCACGCGGATTTCTTTCAAATTCTTTCGAATTTTGAACCGTGACGCAAGCTGTGCGGTCTATTCCCGTGACCGCCGGTGCGGGCGTCCTGCCGCCTTAAACGAATATGGGGCCTATCGCCCCATACCCACCTTTTGAGTAGTCTGCAGAAGTTTTCCTTCTGTCAGGAATGTCGGAGATACCGCAAGCTCGGCCTGCTGGAATTCCTTGATGGTCCTGGCGCCGCAAAGTCCCATGCAGTTTTTGATCGAGCCGAGGAAATTTTGTGAACCGTCGTCAGCGAGTGCGGGACCGACGATGAGATTTTTTACAGAGCAGGTGGTGCCTACCTTGACGCGTGTGCCTCTGGGGAGAGCTTCGTGAGAAGTGGCCATGCCCCAGTGGTAGCCTCTGCCGGGTGCTTCGACGGTTTTGGCGAATGGGGAACCGATCATAACCGCGTCCGCGCCGGAAGCGAGTGCCTTGCAGATATCGCCGCCGACCCTCATGCCGCCATCGGAGATGATGGCAACGTAGCGGCCGGTCTTTTCGTAGTACTGGTCGCGGGCGAGGGCCGAATCTGCTGTCGCGGTGATCTGCGGTATGCCTATGCCGAGGACGCCGCGCGATGTGCATGCCGCGCCGGGTCCGATGCCGATGAGCAGTGCCGCCGCGCCGGCTTCCATCAGTTCGAGCGCGACACGGGTGGTCACGCTGTTGCCGATGATTACGGGTTGGGGATATTCGCTGCAGAATTTTGCTATGTCTACGGATTTTACTCTGGTTGACTCATGTTTGAGTGAAGTGACGGTGGACTGGATGCAGAATATGTCCACGCCTGCTTCGAGGGCGATTTTGCCGAAGCGTTCCGCATCCGCCGGTACTGACGATACGGAGCATACAACACCAGCTTTTTTGATTTCCTCGACCCTGCGGCCTACGAGGTCTTCGCTGATGGGTTCTCGATAGGCCTGTTTGATGAACTCCGTGACTTCGTCGGCTGATTTTTTAGAAATTTCTTCGAGGATTTCATCGGGTTCGTCATATCTGGTCTGGAGGCCATTGAGATTGAGCACGGCGAGCCCGCCGAGTTTGCCCATTGCTATTGCGAATTTCACATCCACTACGCCATCCATAGCTGACGCGAGGATAGGCACCTGAAAAGTGTATTCGCCGATATTCATCTCGGTGTTGACATCTTCGGGGTCTACCGTGTAGCCACCGGGTACGATCGATACTTCGTCAAATCCGTAAGCTCTTTTGGCTTTTCTGTTTCCGCCTAATGTTATCTCATTCATATTCATAGTTGCGTCATAGTAACAGAATAGGGGGAAACTGTCAACCTTGTTGCGGGATTCAGTATTTTATTAATATCCATTTCCGGTCCCCTGTTTTGCTACTTCCTTAAAAAAATAAGTTTATACCTAATTTCGTTATTATAGTCGCAAAAGGCAGTTTTTCAAGTCCGGAGATGGTCCGGGGCGCAGCACGGAGCTATCTCAAAACACCCCGTCGGTGAATGATATCGCTGAGAAACCATGACGGTTGGGTCATCCCTGTTTTTCCCTGCGTTCTTCGCGTTTGCGGTCGCCTTTGGCGGTGATGATTTTACGGAGGCGGATAAAATTGGGGGTGACTTCGACATATTCGTCATCCTGTATGTATTCGATGGCGGCATCGAGAGTCATTTCGATGGGCGGGATGAGCTTGATGGCATCGTCGGAGCCGGCGGCGCGCATGTTGGTGAGCTGTTTGGCCTTGAGGGGGTTGACGACGAGGTCGCTGCCCTTGTTGTGTTCGCCGATGATCATGCCTTCGTAGACTTCGGTGCCGCCGCCGATGAAGAGCGGGCCTCGCTCCTGGAGGTTGCTGAGCCCGTATGGTGACGCGACACCGGTAAATCCGCTGATCATGGAGCCTACGAGGCGTTTTTTGATGACGCCGCGATGGGGGCCGTAGTGGTCGAAGGAATGATAGAGAGTGCCTTCGCCGTGGGTCATGACGAGGATGGCCGAACGGAAGCCGAGAAGTCCGCGCGTGGGGATGTCGAATTCGACGATGGAACGGTCGGCAGTGGTTCGGATGTTTTCGACCATGCCGCGTCGCAGGCCGATGGATTCGATGATGCGTCCGGCCATGTCCTGGGGGACCGAGACGACGCCCTTTTCGATGGGCTCGTACTGTTTGCCGTTTACTTCCTTCATGATGACTTCGGGACGCGAGACCTGGAGTTCGTAGCCTTCGCGGCGCATTTTTTCGATGAGGACGGCGAGGTGCATTTCGCCGCGGCCCATGACGCGGAAGGAGTCGCTGCGGATATCCTGCTCGATCTTGAGGCCGACATTGGTTTCGATTTCCTTGAAGAGACGGGCCTGCAGGTGGCGGCTGGTTACATATTTGCCGTCGCGGCCGGCGAAGGGCGAATTGTTGATGAGAAAGGTCATGGCAAGAGTAGGCGGATCGACACGGATGGCGGGGAGCGGCTCGGTGTCTTCGAATTGTGCAATGGTCTCGCTTACGTCGATGTCGGGGATGCCCGCGATGGCTACGATATCGCCTGCCTGCACCTCTTTGACCTCTACGCGTTCGAGCCCCTGAAATGTGTAGACTCGTGTGGTTTTTGCGAAACGTCGGGTACCATTGGTGTCGATGACGACGACTGGGCTGTTGCCGCCCATTTTGCCTTCGTAGACGCGGCCGACGGCGATACGTCCGACGTAGTTGTCGTACATCAGGGTAGCCGGTTGCATGCGGAACCCCGCGGCGGTGTCGTTGGTGGCGGGCTTGACATTTTCCATGATGAAGTCGAAAAGCGGAGTGATGTCGACGTGAGGGTCATCGAGGCTGCGCACGGCGATGCCGTCGCGGGCGATGGTGTAGATGTATTTGAAGTCGAGCTGTTCTTCGGTAGCGCCGAGGCTGTCGAAGAGGTCTAGGGTGAGGTCGAGGACGGCATCCGGACGCGCCATCGGTTTGTCGATCTTGTTGATGACGACAAGGATGTGGAGGCCGAGTTCGAGCGCTTTGCCGAGTACGAAGCGGGTCTGCGGCATGGGGCCTTCGAATGCGTCGACGAGCAGCAGCGCGGCATCGACCGATCGCAGGACACGCTCGACTTCAGAGCCGAAGTCGGCATGGCCGGGGGTATCGACTATGTTGATCTTGGTGCCCTTGTACATGACAGATGCGTTCTTGGAGTAGATGGTGATGCCTCGTTCGCGTTCCTGGTCGTTGCTGTCCATTATGAGATCGGGTATCTCAGTGCGGGTGGAAACCGCGCCTGATGCCCTGAGGATGGCGTCTACGAGTGTGGTCTTGCCATGGTCTACGTGTGCGATGTTCGCTATGTTTCTGATTTCCATTTTCCTTCATTCATCCAACGGTTATTATTTCGGCAACCCGTGCCGGGCCATGCGTCGCCCGTGCAAACCCTCTTTGCGATTCTGCGTCAGCCATGTCGAGTGTTCCGATTATTGGCAGTAGGAGACAAACACAACCGGTCGCCGGGGATACAGCGTACTGCATGCGCCACGGTAAATATAGTGAATTGCGGCGGAAATTTAAAGGTTATGTGAAAAATGAAGTTGGTACGGCTGCCGCTGTGCCTTGTCACAGTATGGCGCAAGTGAAAACCCGCCCGTTGTCCCGGGCGGGTCCGATACTGATCGAGTGTGACATGCAAGAGATGTGATTATATACAGGCGGCGGGAGCTTTGCCGGAGATCATCTTGCAGAGTTTTGGTTTGACCTGCTCATAGGGGATAGCTCCGACGATCTGCTTGTTACAGTTGAAAATAGCGGTGGGGGAGCCTGAGGCACCGTTCTGCATCGACATCTTAAGGTCTTTTTCTGCAAGGGACGGACCTTCGGTCGAAGCGCATTTTGAGAGTTCCTCGGGTTTGATACCGACTTTGTTGGCGCAGAATTTCCAGTCTTTTGCCTCAGGAGAGTTTTGTTTCATAAAAACTTCGTTTGAGAAACAATCCACGTATTCATCCCACTTGGCACGGCTCCACTTGTCCCTGACACATATCTGGCGGAGATTTTCGTCGACTTCTTTCTGACCGTGCATGGCTTCGAGTTTATCGCCGGTTTTCTGCATGATGTAATATGGTTCGTAGTCGAGAGCGGCGCCCATGTCCTTGATCATAGGCTGGAGTGTGCCAAGCACATATCTCACGCCGTAAGGGCAGTACGACATGATATAAAAGTCAAGTTTGAGTTTGCCGGACTCGCTGCATGATCGTGCTCCGGTGTCGGCGACGAGCGAGCGGCCCTGATTTGCGTGATTTTTGACAATATAGATGATATCAGCTTTTTCCATGCCGCCGGAAGCCATTTTCTGGGCATAGTCGAGCATTTTTTTGCCTTCGGGACACAGGGCTCCTTCATCTTCGGCTTCGGTGATTGTCATGTTGATGCGCGGGCATACATAGGTGTCTTTCACTTCCTTTATGAGCGAAGTGGTATCGATTTCTGCGGTCGCCGCAGGTTTCGCTTTTTCCTTTTCTGCGGTAGACACCATTTTGCAGGAAGTTACAAGATATACAACCAGTCCGACTACTGCCACGGCAGACACTGCTTTGAGAATTTTCGAGTACATTCAGCCCTCCTGAATTGTCGCCAATCCCACAGTGCGCCCGCAGGGTCGACATCGCCGGTCTTTGCCCGGTGATACTATTGTAACAAACACACCCGTGTGTGTCCATCTTGGCGCATGCAATCGCGGGTCAGTATACCCCATGATCGCTGCTGTCAGCCTTGCCTCTGAACAGATTGTATGTCCATGCCTGATAGATGATGACAAGCGGCACGAAGATCAGTGCCACGATCAACATTATTTTCAGCGTCATGGGACTCGATGCGGCATTCATCGCAGTGACATTGAACTCAGGATTGATATTTGAAGGAATAATCCTCGGGTACAGTCCGGCGACACCAAAGAACACGCAAAACGCCACACCCACTGCCGACCCGGCCCAACTCCTGACCCATGCTGCCTTGCCGACTGACAGCTTCGATACCACAAATCCCGCGACTGCTATCAGCGGCAGCGCAAACAGAGCCGGCGCCTTGTGATAGTTGTCGTACAGGTCTGTCATATACCAGCTCGCCACCAGAAACACGACCGCCATCGCCATCATGGGCCACCACAGCCCTCCAGCCGCTGCCGCCGCGCGATTTTGCACATCGCCCTCCGATTTCACCGTCATCCATGTCGCTCCGTGATACAGAAACATGAAAAGGAAAAACACGCCGCCGATCAGCCCATAAGGATTGATCAATGTCAGCAGCCCGCCGTTATATTGGAACTGGGGATCGATCGGATCGGCAGCTATCGGCAGCCCCTGAAAAAGATTGGCAAAAGCCACACCGAAAAGCACCGCCGGCAAAGCACTCCCGGCGAAAAAACACGCATCCCATACCCTCTTCCAGCCTGCCGTGTCGATCTTGCTGCGAAATTCGATCGCAACTCCCCTCAAAATCAGTGCGAACAGCACAAATAGCAACGCGGCATACATAGAACTGAACATCACGGCATAGGCTATCGGAAATGCGGCAAAAGTCACCCCCCCCGCACTGATCAACCACACTTCATTGCCGTCCCAGAATGGTCCGATAGCATTGTAAGCCACTCTTTTTTCTTCATCTTTTTTGCATATAAATGGCATCAGCGCCCCGACCCCAAAATCAAATCCGTCAAGCACAAAATAAACCGCCCACAGCAGCCCCCACAGCGCGAACCATATACTCTCCATCGTCATCACCCCACGCCCTGCCCGCTTGCCGGGTCAGGTCCCTTCCTGGCGAATTTGTAGAGAAGGTAAAAATCAACTGCACCAAGCAGCGAATAGAGCAGGAAAAATGCTACAAATGACACCATCACCTGCTCCGCATTGATCTTCGAGACAGCGTCCGCGGTCTTCATCACACCGTAGACCACCCACGGCTGGCGCCCGACCTCTGCCACCGCCCAGCCGAATTCAGCCGCGATATATGGCATAGGCACTGCCATCATCAGCAGCAGTTGCATAAATCTGTTATGCTCGATCCTCTTCCTGAATATCCACGCGAGCATTATTATACCCGCCATCGCAAAACCCAACCCGACCATGATCCTGAACGAATAAAACGTGATCATCACCGGCGGTCGCTCATCCGCAGGAAAATCCTTGAGCCCCTTCACCTCGCCGTCAAGCGTATGAGTAGCGAGAAAACTCAGCATGTTGGGTATCCGTCCGATTTCCACAAGGTTTTTTTCCTGCCGTTCGTCCGCAATGGCAAACAGCACCATAGGGGCATTTTTCGATGTATCCCAGTGAGCCTCCATCGCAGCAAGCTTTGCAGGCTGCGTCTCGGTAAGCTCGTACCCGTGCATGTCGCCCTCGATTATGACGCCCAGGATCGCGATTGTCGTAAATATCAGCGTCAGCCGGAAACACTTCCTGAAAAACTCGACTTCATTATTCCTGCGAAAATGCCACGCGCACACGCCAAGCACAAAAAATCCTCCGAGCACATAAGCAGCCAGCACCGTGTGAAGGATCTCAAGAATGGCAAACCTCTGCGTGATCACGGCGATAAAGTCCGTTATTTCCGCACGCCCGTTTCTGATCACATAACCCACTGGATGCTGCATCCAGGCGTTGGCTGTCAATATCCATATCGCCGACAGCGACGATGCAAACGCCACCACCCACATGACTGCCGCATGCGCTTTAGGCGTCAATTTTTTCCACCCATACGCCCACACGGCGATAAATGTTGACTCAAGGAAAAAGGCGGCAAGTGCTTCGATCGCAAGCAGCGATCCAAAAATGTCCCCGACAAAACGTGAATACCTTGCCCAGTTGGTGCCGAACTGAAATTCGAGAGTTATACCCGTGACAACTCCAATGGCGAAATTGATAAGAAACAGCTTGCCCCAAAACCGCGCCATCCTCTGATAATCCCTGTCTCCGGTCTTCGCGTAGATAGTCTCCATGATGGCAATCAGCACACTGAGACCAAGCGTCAGCGGTACAAACAAAAAATGAAACGCCGTTGCCATTGCGAACTGAAGCCGCGATAGTAACAATACATCCACCCGGCGCACCTCCTATTGTCTCGGCATATACGACGATGTCGCTTTTCGGCCTTTTTCACATAAACATCGTTATAGCTTATTCTGTTCCGCCTGTTTTTGCCACATATACTATTCTTCGAAAAAAACGGAATCCTTGCGGAAACAGAATACTTCACTTCGCTCATTGCTGATAATTCGCTAAGGAATAGTGATTTCTTGTGTGACAATGCGGCGAGAAACCGTACTATGCATTAACCTGATTAAGAACAATGCCGTCCAAACGAATAACCCCGCCGCAAGTGGCGGAGAATTAGCCCCGAAGAGATTCCTGATTACCCCTGAAACTCACCTGAATCCGTGAAGGTGTGATAAAGAATATTTGTAAGCGTTCACGACAAGAGCATGGAGACCCCCTTTTTGAAAAAATGGGGTCTCCAAACCTCTACCGAAAAACTTTATATGCTATACATCAGCCGCTGTCACCCTTAAACCCCAATACTGCTTACTAATATGGTTATATGCGGCAAATAGTGTTACAATCACCTCAAATACAAGCAGGAGGCGATGTTATGTCACGAACTGCGGCTGTATTGAAGGACGGCGCTCGGGTGCTCCCGACGGTGATGGGTTTGCCCGTGATGAAGTCCGGGGTCTTGTTGATGAT
>CAZQSL010000025.1:0-33336 GCA_964595945.1 uncultured bacterium | reverse complement strand
GCTCAGGGTCGATCTCGCTACGGAACTCGGCGCCACCGTCGATCCCACGCTCATGAGCGCCATGACCTTCAGCGGCATAGTGCCATCCGCTACGACCTCGACGTCCGTATACTGGGCGACAGGGACGGCCGGCACGCTCGTACTCAATCGCACCGGCTTCAGAAACAATGCAAACACAAACACGGGTTATTCCACATCATTCACACCCGCGACCAGCACGCAGACAATCATTTCGCTGGGTGTAAACACTGCCAAAACTACACCGATCACCATTGGCGCAACCAATTTAGCCATGGGGCTCCAGTATCAGCTCAAGATATATGGCGGCGGTACCGGGCGCTATGAAAATGAACTTGGCGTCAATTTGACTATGGACGGCAACGAGGATTTCGACATCTGCACTACAGCGGCGTGTACCGTCAAGAATACGCCGATAGAAACTGTCTGGAACGCGACCAATTCCGCATGGTTTGTCGCTCCGCCGTCTACGGGAGCGCGCTACATCCGTATCCGCGAGCCTGGCTACGTGCAGATGACAGACGCGTCATCGGTCAACATTTCAGCGACGGCAGCGCCTGTCAGCCCCGCATGGAATGGTCCGGGAGCAGACGGCATCCAGTTCCAGATCAGGGCCGGCGGCGGCGCGGGGGTGCTCGAAACGCAGACTGGCGCGGCGCTTACTTTCGATGGTGTCGGTGAAGTCCTCACAATTTGCACAGACTCGGACTGCGCTAACGCAGAATCACCTATCGCGACTACATACAGCGGAGGCTACTGGTATTTCGCTCCCGCGAGTACAGGCGAAAAACATGTCAAACTTTCCTACAATGGATTTCTCGATCAGATCGATTCAGGCGCGATCACCGCGACAGTGACCGCACGCGTCAGTCCCGCGTGGACACAGGCGGCGGATGACGGGTTGAAGTATCCCATCAAACTCGCCGGCGGCGCAGGATATATCGAGACAGAAACCGGGCAGGGGCTCGCGCTCGCGGGCACGGAAAATATCAAGGTGTATACAGACGCCGCTCATTCGGCTCTCGAACCCACAATCTTCGGCCCGGTCTGGGATGGCACTTACCTTTACTTTTCTCCTGCCACGTCAGGTCAGAAATGGGTGAAGCTCGAAAAGCCTGACTACATCGATACGTTCGACTCGTCAAGCATTACCGTCAACGCAAGCGACACTGTCGCCCAGACTCCGAAATGGATTGTCACTGACAGCGATCCCCTGCAGTATCCGCTACGTGTCAATGTCGCCGACGAACTCGGGACGGCGATCAGCATATCCTCAATTGATACAATCAATTTCAATGGTGGAGCTCCGACTTATTCTGACGCCAACGCGGCTTACTGGGCATCTACCGTAAGCAGCACTCTTTCGGTCAACGAAGCAGGTTACATCAACGGCTCCAATACCAACGCGGGTTTTGGCATTGCCTTCCAGCCCGCGACCGGCACGCAGACAGTGATCACACTTGGCAACTCCAGCCCACTCGCGACAGTGGCCACCGGCACTGTCAATACGGCACAAGGACTTGTCCACCAGATCAAGGTGACCGGCGGCGCCGATATTTTCGAAAATGAGCTTGGCACACAACTCACCATGGATGGAAATGAAATTGTCGAAGTGTGCACCGTCGCGGCATGCGGTGGCCCCGGGGCGGAGCAGGTCACGGCAATGACGTGGAATTCCGGGGACAGTTCGTGGTACATCGCCCCAGGCTCGGCAGGCGCGAAATACATCAGGATATTCGAACCCGGCTATGTGCAGGCAGTCGATGGCGCCTCGATCAATGCCTCTGTGGCAGGCCCGCAGGCGAGCCCCGCGTGGGACGGCCCGGCAGGTGACGCGCTCGATTTCCAGATACGGGTAAACGGTGGCAACAACGCTCTCGAATCGGAAACCGGAAACGCGCTCACTCTCGATGGCACCGATGAAAATATCTCAGTCTGCAATGATGCAGCCTGCGGGACAGTCGACACTCCGCTTGCTATCGAATTTTCCGGCGGCGCGTGGTACATCGCGCCCGCCGCGACCGGTACGAAATATGTGAAGATGAGCTATGCGGGATTCCTTGACCAGATCGACGGTGCTTCGATCACTGCCGCAACAGGCGCGCAGGCAATCCCCGCATGGGACAGCAGCACCGGCGACGGCATGAAATTCCAGATAAAGATTTCCGGTGGAGCAGGCAACCTCGAATCGGAAACCGGCGCGGCCCTCACTCTCACGGGCGGCGAAGACATGCACATTTACAATGATCTTGCTGGCACTTCGCCAGGTACGATCGCGCTCGGCCCGGTCTGGGACGGCACCAATTTCTATATCGCGCCATCAACCTTCTCAGGCAATTACTGGGTGAAAATTTCCAGGGCCGGATACGTCGATGCCATGGACCTCGCCGCTGTCATCACATCCTCAAGCGATGCTGCGCCCCAGGCACCAAAGTGGACGCAAGTCGACGCCGATGGTATGAAGTATCCGCTGAAAGTCACATTCGCCGATCAGTTCGGCACGGCCATGAATGCCGCTGACATCGCCACCCTGAGTTTCAACGGCGGCGCGCCGACCGTGACGGACGGCACTGCCGCCTACTGGGCGTCCACTGCCAACAATACCCTTCTCATGCGTGAAGACGGCTATGTCAATTCCGAAACGAGCAACGCCGGTCTCTCCGGCATGTTCCAGCCTTCGACAGCCGCCCAGACCATCATTGCCATGGGCGAAAATCCCGCGCTCGTCGGCGCTCCGACGATCGGCAACACAAACAGCGTCATAGGCTTTGTCCATCAGATCAAGGTGGTGGGCGGAGCGAATATTTTCGAGGACGAACTCGGCACGCAGCTCACGATGGATGGCAACGAAACAGTCGAGGTCTGTACCAACAATACCTGCACCGGCGCAGGCGATCCGCAGACACCGACTGCCATTTTGTGGCGAAGCGCCGACACCGCGTGGTACGTCGCCCCCAATGCTTCGGGACTCAAATACATCCGCGTCACCGAGCCAGGGTACGTGCGGCGGATCGACACGGCAGCGATCAATGCAAATCCTGCCGGAGCGGTCGCTTCTCCCGCGTGGGATGGCGGCACGGACGGGCTTCAGTTCCAGATCAGGGTCAATTCCGGCGCGACCGCTCTCGAAACTGAGACGGGGCAGGCGCTCACTATGAATAATTCTCGCGAAAACGTCACGGTCTGCAACGATGCTGCGTGCGCGACTCCGGAAACACCCCTCGCACAGACCTACTCCGCCAACTCCTGGTACATCGCGCCAGCCACTCCCGGCAACAAATACATGAAGATTTCCTATCAGGGATTCATCGACAAAATAGACGGCGCGGCGATTTCAGCCGCCACCGCAGGTCCCCAGGTCATCCCCGCATGGACTCAGGCGGGCACCGATGGCCTGCCATACCTCATCAGGGTCGATGCAGGAATGGGAGCTCTTGAAACCGAACTCGGCACGGCACTTGCCTTCACCGGCGCCGAGACCTTCAAGGTATGCACCGACTCCGGCTGCGCAGGCTCTGACCCGCTGGTCGTCTCAGCCTACTTTGGAGCGCCAAGCTGGTACCTTGCCCCGGCGACCACAGGCAACAAGTGGATCAAGGTCGAAAAAGCGGGATACGTCGACACGATCGACGGCGCACAGATCATTGCCAACGCCAGCGGCTCACAGGCTGTCCCCGCTTGGACCGCCGCCACAGGTGACGGCATGAAGTACCCGCTCCGTGTCAATCTTGCCGACGAACTTGGCAATCCCATAACGGAAACAACCATCGACTCAATTTCATTCAACGGCGGCGGACCCACTGCCGAAAACACAAATTCCGCCTACTGGGCATCGACAGCTCCAGGAGGCCTGATCGTCGCCGAAGCCGGTTATGTCAGCAGTCAGAATACCAACACTGGTTTTGCGGCGTTCCAGCCCTCCACGGGTTCGCAGACTATCATCAACATGGGTGTCTACTCAGCGCTCACGGTCGCTCCCACGATCGGCTCGTCCAATAACGCGCGCGGCCTGCTCTATCAAATCAAGGTCGCCGGCGGAGCCGATATTTACGAAGACGAACTCGGCACGCAGCTCACGATGGACGGCAACGAAACTGTCGAGGTCTGTAACGATGCGGCATGCGCCGGCGTCGAGGCCCCAACGACACGCACCTGGAATGCCACGGACACTACCTGGTACATCGCACCGGCATCGGCTGGCGGCAAGTATATCCGCATCACCGAGCCTGGTTATGTCGCCACAATAGATGCTGGACAGATCACTGCCGCCGTTACCGGGCAGGCCTCACCGGCCTGGAACGGCCCCGGTGGCGACGGCCTCGATTTTCAGGTCAAGGTCGCAAGCGGACTCACTTATCTCGAAGACGAACTCGGCAATGCCCTTACCCTCGACGGCACAGGCGAAAATCCCTCTCTCTGCATGGACGTCGCATGCGCCGCCATCGATACGCCAATTAAAAAAATATATTCCGGCAACGCATGGTATTTCGCACCTTCGGCCGCCGCTCTCGGCACGCGATACGTCAAGATGACCATGTCGGGATTCCTCGACAATATCGACACGGCCGGCATTACCGTCGCGACTGCCGCGCAAGCCTCTCCCTCATGGGACAACGCGACAGCCGATGGCCTTAAATACCAGATCAAACTCACCGACGGCGCCGGCAAGCTCGAAAACGAACTCGGCTCCGCGCTGACCTTCGGCGGCACTGGCGTCGAAACGATCACCGTTTGCCTCGATGCTACGTGTACCTCGACGGAAGCCCCGGCCTCCGGTCCCACCTGGGACGGGACTGCATGGTATGTAGCGCCCGCGACTGCCGGCACAAAATGGCTGAAAATGGTCAAGGACGGTTACGTCGCAACCATTGACGCGGAAGCGATCACAACCAACGCAAGCGCTACCACCCCCCAGTCTCCGTCATGGACTCTCGTCGGCACTGACGGCCTCAAGTACGCTCTCAAGCTCATCATTGCCACCGAACTCGGCACACCAGTCACTGCCGCTTCCATCGACACCATAACATTCGCCGCCAATCCGCCCACCGTGACCAGCAGCAACACCGCTTACTGGGCAAGCCTCGATAGCGGCACGCTCATCGTGCGCGAAGCAGGCTATGTCAACGGCGAAACTTCCAACGCCGGATTCGCCTCGCTCTTCCAGCCCTCCGCCACCGGCCAGACGATCATCACCATGGGGCCGTATCCCGCACTCGGCACCGCGCCCTCGATAGCTACAGGCAACAATGCCATCGGGCTTCAGTACCAGATCAAAATCGCCGGCGGGGCGGATGCCTTCGAAGATGAACTCGGCACTCAGCTCACGATGGACGGCGATGAAGTCATCGAAGTCTGCAACGCGGTCGATTGCTCCGGCGGAGCGGAAACGCCGACCTCACTTTTCTGGCATGCCACTTCCACAGCATGGTACCTCGCTCCCGCGACTACCGGAGTGCCGAAATACATCAGCATCACCGAGCCGGGCTATGTCACTTCTATCGACGTGGACGGCATTACGCCCAACACCATAGTCCCGCAGAAAACACCCGCGTGGAATGGCCCGGCAGGCGACGGCCTCCAATTCCAGATTCGGGTCAACGGCGGAGCCGGCGCACTTGAAACGGAACTTGGCGACGCTCTTCCGATCTCCGCAACCGCGACTGTGACTGTCTGTACCAATGCCGATTGCTCCACGACCGAGACGCCCCTTTCGAGCACCACTTACGATGCCACGTCATCAGCGTGGTATATCGCGCCTGCATCCATCGGCACAAAATACATGAAAATCCGTTACACGGGATTTATCGACACGATAGACACGGCCTCCATCACGGCCGCCACGGACACACAGGCAATCCCCGCATGGACAGCGGCAGGCACTGACGGCATGATGTACCAGATCAGGGCCACCGGCGGCGCCGGAGTCCTCGAAACCGAGACAGGCGAAGCCCTCACGCTCCTCGGCTCGGACACCGTCGAACTTTGCTCCAGTGTGGCATGCACCGCAACAGAGACTACGGTCATCAATCCCGCGTGGGATGGCACATATTGGTACTTTGCTCCCGAAACGACGACGCCCAAGTATCTCAAGATTTACAAACCGGACTATGTCGATACTGTCGATACCACGGCAATTACCCCGAGCCAGACAGCACTCGCGCCGGTAGAGCCCGCGTGGACTCAGGCGGGCGGAGACGGCATGAAATACCCGCTTCGTGTCGATCTCGCCGACGAACTTGGAAATGCGTTCGCGGAAGCCGATGTCGACACGATCACCTTCGACGGCGGGGCGCCAACATCCTTTGCTACAAATACCGCCTTCTGGGCGACGACATCTTCCGGAGCTCTCGAAATCAGCGAAACAGGCTATCTCGACAGCGACGAGACCAACGCCGGATTTGCCGCCTTCCAGCCTGCGACTTCCGCGCAAACTATCATATCGCTCGGTGCGTATACCGCCCTCGCCACAGCGCCGTTGATCGGCTCCACTACCAGTGCGCGCGGATTCCAGTACCAGATCAAGGTATATGGCGGAGCGGCACGCTATGAAGACGAACTCGGCAACGCACTCACCATGAACGGCAACGAAACTGTCGAAGTCTGCAACGACGCGACCTGTTCCATCGGTGCGGAAATCCCCGAGTCTTCTTCATGGAGCACAGCAAATCTCGCATGGTATTTTGCCCCTGCCACGGCAGGCGCCAAGTACATCAGAATTACCGAACCCGGCTATGTCACAACCATCGACGCGGCCTCGATCAACGCAAATGCCGCAACGCAGGAAAGTCCGGCGTGGGCTCCCGCGGGTGGTGACGGACTGCCGTTCCAGATCAGGGTCGCCGGCGGCGCAAACCTCGAAACAGAGGCGGAAGAGCTGATCGCGCTCACCGGAACCGAGACGCTCACTGTCTGCACCGATGTGGATTGCGCGGCGACAGAAGCCCCGATCGCATCCGATTACGATGTTGACTCGTGGTATATCGCACCCGCGACTGCCGGCACGAAATATATGAAGATTCTTACCGCTGGATTCATCCAGGCCATTGACGCCGCTGGCGTCGCGGCCACCGATACCGCGCAGGTTGAGCCTTCGTGGACAGTTGCCGGAGGCGACCCGCTCCAGTATCAGATCAAGATCACCGGCGCGACCGGCACTGTCGAAACCGAACTCGGCTACGGCCTCGCGCTCGACGGCACCGAGGGACTCACGGTCTGTACGGATTACGCATGCGCCGCTACGGAGACTCCGCTCCACGGCCCCACATGGCGCGCAGCGTCTTCCACTACTTTCATCGCTCCCGCCACTGCCGGCAACAAGTGGATTAAAATAGAAAAAACCGGATACCTCTCTTCCATCGACGGTACCCCCCTGACCATTTCACAGACAGAAGCAAAATCGCCTGCATGGACACAGTCTGCCGGAGATTCGCTCAAGTATCCCGTAACCGTAACCGGCATCGTCGACGAACTCGGCAACGCTATTACGATGGAGTCGAGCGACACGGTCGAATTCTTCGGACTGGCGTCATGTGGCGGAGCGGCATCCGTGCCGGTCGCGGGGCCCTTCTATGACAGCAGCTCGGACAGATGGTATACAGCGCTACCCGCAGGCACCTTCTACACAAGGTACCGCAAGGCCGGATTTGTGGATGCCTGCGATGACTCGTCGATTGCCGCGGCGGCAGTAGCTCCGGCCGTTTCCCCTGCGTTCACCAACGCCGACGGACTCAGATTCAGTCTTGTCGTCAGGGTCAGCGACCAGTATGACAACCCGCTCCGCAACGTCACGGTCACACATGGCGGCACCGCCCCCGCATATTCCGATCTCGGCACCAACAGCAATGTCCACTACTTCAATACTACAGCGGCTGGCGGCCTCGCGCTGTCTAAAACCGGATACACTCCGATCGAAGCCATAACCAACACCGTGACACCCGGCGGCGGCGCAGTCGACCAGACATATCTCGACCTTACCGGAAACTCCAACGGTGACATCGGTGTCATCGCGGGCGGCTCCAGCGTTGTGAGAAACGGTCTCTTCCACCACTCCAATGTGGCCGTCACAGTCGAATACGCATCCTCTTCACAGGGTATTCCCGGTCTTGGCAATCTCACCAACTTCGTATTCCTCGACGGCGCCGGCGCAAGAGTCACTCCGACCACCTTTGCCGAACCCGACCCCGTAGCACAGCCCGGCCTCTACTATTTCAAGGTCGCCACCGCATCCGTTTCCGTTCAGGTGAAAAATGTCGATCTCGATGCCGATCCATACATAGATACACTCGACAGCGATGTCATTCCACTCACCGGTCTCGATGCTGACAGTCTTTCATCTTATGCGCTCACCCTCTATCCGGCGATCGACCACATTACGATGGTCGCCGACGATGGCACCATGCAGGTAGGCGCTACCGAAGCGATCACGATCACGGCGTTTGACAACGATGGCGCCACAGTCACTATCGGACCCGACGCCACCATGTCCGTGACACTGACAATATCGGGCGGCTCCATCACCCCGGCATCGGCAAAAGACATCGACTCGACCACTCTCGGCAGTCCCACGCCAGCGGACTTGTCCAGCATATCCGATCTCACGGTTACCGGCACACTCGTAGGAGGCACCGGCCAGATTGTCATCACTGACACCGTTAAGACAGACTCGACTCCGATCCTCGTCAATATCACCCCGGCTCGGACACTTCCACAGCAGAATGGCTCCACCACGGCCAATCTTCCCGTCGAAGCCACCGTCGCTCCGGCCGCCAGCATCGTCGTCAAAGACCCCGCTGACGCAATCGCCGGCACCGAGACCACCGTTCGCATCGAACTTCAGGACACCTACGGCAACATTGTACCGGACACAATGTATATCGAAGCCCAGCTATCAGGTTCGGCCGAAATCACGAGTGTACTGGCGCCCGCGCAGATCGACGCCATCATCGCCTCCGGCACAGTGCGCATCAGTTCCACAAACGGTGTCATCGAATACATGATCAGAGACACTGTCGCCGAAACCGTGACTATCGCAACAGATGATCTCACACATACCTACGGCGACACGTCGACCCAGACAGTCGTTTTTTCACCCGACGCCGCAGCCAAAGTGATCTACACGCCACTGCCGGCAACTCCCGTGACCGTTACGACCCCTGTGACCATCACGGCAAGGGTGCTTGACACTTACAACAATCTCGTTACTTCGTCAAACGCGATATTCTCGATGAAAGCCAACGGCCATGGCGTATTCGCGACAGCTACAGTCGGCACAGTCACTATCGGCGCAGGCACATCCGATGTCACAGTCATGGCATCAGGCGGCGTCGTCACACTGACACTTACAAGCAGCAAAGCAGAAGTCGTCCAGCTTACGCTTGTCGACAGCGCCGGTCTCGGGCTAGACATATCCTCGACAGTATCCTCGATATTCATCGCCGGAAATGCCAACAGACTCGTATTCCTCACTGCACCAACCACGATGACGGCAGGCAACGAAATCACCTTCCGCGCGGAATTGCAGGATGCCAACAGCAATGCCGTCATACCATCGGCGCCAGTCCGTATCGCGCTTGACTCGACATCCACAGGCGGCTTGTTCCGCACGGAAACTCAGGGCACGGCGACCTCCGGAGTAGTAATACCGACTGACAGATCATGGGTCGAATTCATCTACTATGACACAAAAGCCGGTTCGGCCACGATCACTCCTGACAATACTTCGATCTCCAGCACCGCAACAAGCGTGACCGTGTACCATAGCGATCCCATACAGGCCAGCCCGTCGGAAATCACTGTCGCCAAGAGTAGCGATAATAAGAAATGGCGCCAGACATATACCGGTATCTCCACCCCTATTCTCGAGTACACCTTCACCGACGCAAACACCAAAATCACTGCCGACGGCACAACCCAGGCGGCAGTATCGGTCACGGTCATGGACAGATTCGGCAACCTGATACAGGGCGAAACCGTAACACTCGCGAAAACGAACCTCAATGCCGCAGTGGTACCCACATCGTACGTCTCGGACTCCTCGGGTAAAGCGTACTTCACCATTACCTCTACGACATCGGGCACGCTCACGCTTGCCACTCGTCTCACAAGCGTTTCCTCCGACTACGGCAGGTCCTTCGAAGTGTACTTCAAGGAAAACGACACCACACCGCCGACTATCTCGGAGATAAAGTCACAGACGATTGTCGACTACGACCTCATCGACCCGGATGGCCCGATAGTTATCAAGGTTAACATCGAAGACCTCGGCACCAACGCGCTTGGAGTGAATGCCTCGTCGATAACACTGACAGTCAAAAATTCGGTAGGAGCGGCAATCTCGCCATTCACCATCACGCCACCGGCATGTACCGGCAGTACCTGCGAAATATCATGGACGCCAACGAATCCCCTGCCAGCGGGCAAATATACCGTCACACTATCTGTCGCCGACTACGGAGGCAACATCGCCACGGAAACATGGACTGTCGTCGTGGACAACGCCACCGTGATAAAGGAAATAGTGGCTGGCCCGACGGATGGCTCCGGTGTCTTTGACCCGCAGACCGGCACCCCGATGCGTTTCGCGTTCCAGGTGCCGCAGGCAGGCGCGATCGTCAAAGTCGAAATATATAACCGTTCGGGCGCGCTCGTATACACCACGGCACCACAGTCATTCACGAGCGCCGGCTACAACTACATCGACTGGATGGGACGCGACATATCCGGCAGACTCCCCGGCAACGGCATCTATATCTACAGGGTTTCCGCCACCATCAACGGCTCCACCACAAGCCAGACCGGAAAGATAGCGATATTCAAAAGATAGTACCAGTGAGGGGCGTGGCACACGATGCGCCACGCCCCTTTGCCACACACTCTGAGCAGTCTAAATATAGGACAAAGGTACGAAGACCATGAGGCAGAAATGGATTAAAAGGCTGTCAGCTTACGCAGCGGCAACGACAATTGCCGTCTTTTCAGCCGTTGGAGTCAGAGCCGAAGACGGCGCAATCGCAACGACAGATTTTTTGAGTGACGGAGTCTCGGCAAGAGCATTTGCCATCGGAAATGCATTCGCCGGTATCGTCGACGACGAAAGCGCGGTCTACTGGAACCCGGCAGGTCTACATCTGATCAAGAGCCCGGTCTTCTCCACGACGAGAGCCACAAAATCGGAATTCGAGCTGACCACGCAATCATTCGGACTCGCCGCGCCATACGCAAAGGGTGTCATCGGATTCAATCTGGTATACTCATCCATGGGCAATGTCATCGTGACCACCCTCGACTCCAACACCGGCCGTCTCGTACCATCAGGCATCATCGGAGAAGACGACCTCGCGTACTCTCTCTCCTACGGATGGCAGATGAAGGACAATATCGGTGTCGGCGTCGCCCTCAAAAATGCCAGACAGGCAGTAGGCGGCTATTCGGCAAGCGGATTCGGATTCGACGCCGGCGCCATCATGCAGTTCGACAAAAACACCCGCGCCTCACTTACCCTCCAAAATGTCGGAGACATGGAAATCGGCAAAGACACAATCCCGTTCAACATCAAACTTGCCGGCTCATACAAACTGATGGAAGACAAACTCACCCTCGCCGCATCCTACGACACGGCATATCTTGACACGGCATTCTTTAGCCTCGGAGGAGAATACAGATTCAACGATAACTTCACGGGCCGTGCCGGTACGACAGATGGCAATCTTTCTTTCGGACTCGGCGTTTCTTACGAAGAATTCCGCTTCGACTATTCCTTTATGAATGACGACGACACGGGTGATCGCTCAGTGCTTTCCGTCAACTATCTCATGCCGGTCAAATCGCCCAAAAAACAAAGCGTCGAACCATCAGCCAAAAAACCGGCTACCGAACCCAAAAAAGATGTAACCGAAAAACCAGCTAAAAAGACTGTCGAAAAAACCGCTAAAGATGAAGCCGCCAGCGAAGTATCCACGGCAGAAGACACTCCGGAGCCTGAACCCAAAAAGAAAAAAACGCCACCGCCGCCCAAAAAAGATGAATCCAAGACCGCCAAAGTCGCCCAGGAGGAACCGAAACCCGAACCGAAACAGGACGAAGTCCAGACAATCGGGCGGAAATCTTCGCTTACCACCTCAGACGGCTCAGTCAAGGCAAATGTCCCGGCTCCCCGGCAGGAGGGGCAGTACACGCTTGTCCCCGATCAGCCGCTCACGGCTCCCTCGACGATACCCGCATACAAACCGCCAGCCACTCCCGCATCAGCCCCTGCTCCAGCCGCCAAACAGCAGGAAGGCATGTTCCAGATGGGTGACTGAACGGGTTGGAGCATAATCGTTGTCCATTTTCGAGGCTAATCAGTTACTTGTATGAATCCCGAATTCTATTGCAGAATTCGGGATGAATGCGAGTCGGTATGTATCCATTGAAGCTCATGTTGCTCAAGATTGACCCAACCTGAAATGAGCGGCTTTGTGAAATGTGTGGCAGTTGTCATCAAACCCGTCAGCGTATCAATATATTGTTTCCATGAAGACAAACCCAAAAACCGTAACCATCAGGATTGACGTTGTTATCGGCCTATGATGTCGCCGGAACTATTTGTGATTATTATCAGTTATATTCTTGCAATCGTACTATATCGGAGAATTTGGGTTGAGATTGTTTGAAAACGGGAACGAAACATTCATGAAACTTAGCGAGTCGGTAGTGAATAAGATCAACGAAATGCGTCCGAGGTATCCAGACGCGCAGGCGATGCTGCTGCCGGCGCTGCATATCGCGCAGGCAGAATTCGGGTACATATCGAGTGAGGTAGAGGAATCACTTGCCATCATGCTCGGGCTGCCAGTGACGAAGGTACATGCCGTTTCGACTTTTTACACGATGTATAATCACAGGCAACCCGGCCAGTTTCACATACAAGTCTGCACCAATGTATCGTGCTCATTGCTCGGAGCGGATCATATTTTTGAATACCTCGCGAAGAAACTCGGTATCGGTGCGGGAGAGACTACCGGAGACGGAATGTTCACACTGAGTAGGGTGGAGTGTCTCGGAGCTTGCGGGATGGCGCCGGTCATGCAGATCAACGATGATTATTATGAAAATCTTACCGAAGGCATAATTGATACAATTCTGGAAGATTTGAGAGAGAATGGTTGAAGAGCTGAAGATTATTACATGCAACATGGGTGATGAGGGTCAGAGGGAAATCGACACGGCGCTGGAGCGCGGCGCGTATGAGTCGCTCAAAAAGGTGCTGGGCGGCTGGACTCCATCACAAGTGATTGACGAGATCAAGAAATCGGGGTTGAGGGGAAGGGGAGGCGCGGGATTTCCGACTGGGTTGAAGTGGAGTTTTGTGCCGGTCAATTCCGCCAGGCCGAAATATCTTTGCTGCAATGCCGATGAGGGAGAGCCGGGGACATTCAAGGACAGATATATTATGGAGCGCGATCCGCATCTGCTTGTCGAGGGTATGGCGATTGCGTGTTTTGCGATAGGGATAAGGTATTCATACATATATATACGCGGGGAATTTGTAAAGCAGGCAAGGATTTTGGATGAAGCGGTTAATGAGGCTTATGCTAAGGGATTGCTGGGAAAAAATATTTTAGGGAGCGGGTTTGCGTGCGATGTGACGGTGCACCGCGGAGCGGGCGCGTATATATGCGGCGAGGAAACAGGCCTGATCGAGTCGCTCGAAGGGAAGAGGGGGATGCCGCGCCTCAAGCCGCCGTTTCCGGCGATTGTGGGGCTTTTTGACGGCCCGACGGTTGTGAACAATGTCGAGACGCTCGCGAATGTGCCGAGGATAATCGAAAAGGGCAGTGAGTGGTTTGCGGCGATCGGTACCGAAAATAATGGAGGGACGAGGCTATTCGGCGTGAGCGGGCATGTGAACAGGCCGGGGATATTCGAGTTGCCGCTTGGGACGCCGTTGCGTGATATCATGGAACTTGCCGGCGGGGTCAGGGATGGCGGGAAGCTCAAGGCCGTGATCCCGGGAGGCTCGTCAGCGCCGGTGCTGACACCGGATGAGATAGAGGTCCCGATGGATTTCGACTCGCTTGCAAAAATAGGGACGATGGCGGGTTCGGGCGGAATAATAGTGATGGATGATAGTGTTTCGATGGTCAAGATTGCGGGCCGGCTGCTTGATTTTTATGCGCATGAAAGCTGTGGGCAGTGTACGCCATGCCGTGAGGGAGTGGCATGGATGGCGAGGATTATGAGGCGGATACTTGCGGGTGAGGGTCGCAGTGGCGATATTGATCTTATACTCAGGACATGTGACAATATCAAGGGCAGGACAATCTGTCCGCTCGGTGATGCGGCAGCTATGCCGACAGAGGGGTTTCTGAAGAAATTCAGGTCTGAATTTGAGGAAATGATACATTGAAGACGTTTGTAGACGCAATGAAATACGGAATGTAACCGAAGTGCAATTATGGACAAGGCAGCGATATTTTATCTGTTGATTACTTCCGTTAAGATTGTCGTGGTGTTCACTGTGGTGATCACGGCGGTGGCTTATTATGGATTTGCGGAAAGACGGCTTTGCGCATTTATGCAGGATCGTGTGGGGCCAAACCGGTGTGGGCCGTGGGGGATACTCCAGCCGCTTGCTGACGGGATCAAATTTCTGTTTAAGGAAGATGTGATACCGGATCATGTGAACAGGCCGCTGTATGTGCTTGCGCCGATACTTGTGATGGTGCCTGCCTTCATCACTTTTGCGGCCGTGCCGTTCGGGTCGGAAATATCGGTGGCAGGACATAGTACGGCGCTGCAGGTTGGAGAGACCAATATTGGAATTTTGTATATATTTGCCATTGTTTCGATCAGCATATACGGGATAATAATATCTGGTTGGGCGTCGAATAACAAATATTCGCTGCTTGGGGGGCTGAGGGCGTCGGCGCAGGTGATCAGTTATGAACTTGCGATGGGACTGAGTGTCATTGGAGTGCTGATGGTGTATGAGAGTCTGACGCTTGGCGGGATGGTGGAGGCGCAGAGCGGGGTGGTGTCGTGGCTGCCGTGGCTGCCGAGGTGGGGGATTTTCGTGCAGCCGCTGGGTGCGCTGATATTTGTGGTGGCGTCGTTTGCGGAGACTAACAGGGTGCCGTTTGATCTGCCGGAGAGTGAGTCGGAGCTGGTCGCGGGGTACCATGTGGAGTACAGCAGCATGAAATTCGCGATGTTTTACATGGGTGAGTATTCGAACATGGTGACGAGCGCGGCGCTGATGACGACGATATTTCTTGGCGGGTGGCAGTTGCCGTTTGTGTCGATGGAGGGGTGGGACCCGCTGGTCAGGGCGCTGACGCAGATCGGCGTGTTTACGGGGAAGACGGCACTGTTTGCTTTCATGTTCATTTGGGTGAGGTGGACGCTGCCGAGATTCAGGTATGATCAGTTGATGAGGCTTGGGTGGAGGGTGATGTTGCCTCTTGCGCTATTCAATATTGTGGCGACCGGGTTTTGTCTGACCGTGAAGTATGGCGCAGTGGCGCGGTGAAGCAGTATTTCTGAAAATGGCCATAAATATAAACATTTACAATTCCGGTGAAAAGCGTACAATGGTTATTATGGGATAATTATCAAGGGTGAATTGCACCCTTTTTCTGGAGGCCATACATGCGTACCAGGGCGAGACATTTGATAGTGGCACTGCTGGCCATTGCGGTGATTAGTGGAGCCGGAAAGGTTGCGCAGTCGCACTGGCTGCTGGAGCCCAAGCCGATGTGCATGTATCAGTCGCTACGGCTCAAGTATGGCGCTGCCGTGCCTGATCTTACCAACTACACGAGAGACTATCCGATGGGCAAAGGCGATCCGCCCATCATTACGAATATCTGGACAGTACGTGAGGCTCCGTTCATCAACGAACTCGCGGAGATCAGGGTCGATGCGGAAACCAAGGGCGGCGCGGGTGACGAGATGACTCCTTCGATGCAACGTGTCGCGCACATGGAATTATCCTTTACGCTCAATGGCGGAGCCAACTGGTATACCAACAACTGGGATGGCACCAGACATGGCACGGGCATCCCCGTCGACAGTTTCACGCGTGAAGTGCTTATTGTAAAAAATTCGGGTACAAATTTCTACAAGCAGTATTACACATCCACCAGACCGGTTCTTGTTTCTCCATTCAGTTCCGTATACAGCGAAGCCGATGTGCCTCCAGCGCCCAACAGGAGGTGCTACACCGGAAGCGTCGATCCCATTTGTGTCGCTTATGTGGCGAAGGTCGGAATACCGTACAACATGCCATGTCCGTGGGGCACGGCGTGTCCGCTGAATGACATATATCCTCCGGATACCGGTGTCGAGCCGGGCGGGTGGCCGGCGCCTTCATGCTCAAAAAATGGTGTTGGCGAACATGACAAATGCAACGTTCAGGGATTCCCCGAAGGCGGAGGGGACATACTCGACTATTACCCCTCGATCGATCCGTTTCCCGGAGCGGAAAATGAATTTCCGTTTATCCCCGGCGAGCCGCTTATAAGGGTCAATGGCGTGCCGGCGATCAGTTGCGACATATACTATGCCCGCCCGGACGCGGCGGAACTGGAAGCGACGTACGGACTCAGGATGCCCGAACATCCGCTTTGCCAGACACCGGTACAGCCTGCGGTAAAAGCCATGTATGACAAATTCGGCATCAAATCGTACACGATCAATACCAAGCAGGGGCTGGTCAGATTTAAGACGGAACTCGCCCCGACAGATGTAGTAGACGCGACATTTTACACTGCCTCGAAAATCTGGACGACAAAAGTCAATCTGCAGGACCCGCTGTTTACGGCATTCAACCGGGTCGGCGGGAAACTCCCGTATCATGTCAAGGTATGGGACACATGCGGAAACCTCTCGACAGGCGTACACTCGCCACAATATCCGACTTTCCCCGGAGAAGCCAACGAAGCATACGTCGGAGTAAGCGATTTTTATTATGACCTCATACCTACCGACACAGATCCGATGGTACAGTCCTTCGTCGATGATATCAAAACCACATGCAGCGCGACATCCACATGCTGTCCAAATGGCAAAGACAAACTGCCTCATGAACAGCAGGTCGTAAACGCGGAGGCGGACGGCAACAACTTCGACCCCGTATGTCTGACTGACAAAAACTGCGAGTGTACTTACAACGAATGCGCGGGCGACAACAACACTCACTGCGATTACGACGGACCAGTCAAACCCGATATCGAAGCCCAATGCGGCCCGATCGCCTCGGATGGCAATGCCCCGGGGTGCGGCAGCGAATTCAACGACCCCAGTCTTTTCGGTTCTGGAGACCTTCACAAGGGATTTCTGGAGATCGAAGAATTCAAGTTCAGCCACACCGCATCGAATCTGTACATCAAAACACAGACCACCGGCGACATCACTTATGGCTGCTACGGAAGCTGGTACCCCCTGATCGGATGCGAATACTCAGGCGGCACGCTCGCCAGTAAATTCGCGGGCTATGCCTGGAGTCTCATGAACGGCGACAACCAGGGAGCCTACTACCTCATCATCATCCCTGAAATCCCTGTATACGGCCCGATCAGCCTGTTTATCAATATCCCTGATCTGCTGGCAAGTCTCACAAGCAACTCAGTGTACGACGGAGACAAGCTCGAACGCTATGCGGCAGGACTTGACTTCTGCGTGCCGGAACCCACCGACGAAGAGCGCTGCGAACTGCTCGGATGTTCGAGTGCAGACCTCGCTGACGACGAAGCTGACTGCGACGGAGACCTCGTGCTCAATGGATACGACACCTGTCCATGCAAACCGGCGACAAAGGGCGAAGTGGATGGATGTCCGACCGAAATCGACGTGCTATCTCTCATAAGCTGCAAAGCCTGCCAGGCCGAAATCGTATCAGGCAAAAAGATGTATGTGGAACTCGGGAAAGCCGACACCATCGGCGAAGTCAACACCTATTACAACGGATTTGCCATGCCAATGGCGATCCACTCCCTTGACTTTGAAATGGGGCCGAACGGTCTTTTCTGCGCCGCTACAAAAGGCGGCGGACTTACTCTCACCGGTCTCGCGCAGGATCAGAGCCCCAGAATCAACTATTACGTCGGCAGCTCTGCCTCAAGATCATATATTAACGTAACCACAGACTACACCGCGCCCGTACCTCCCACGGACCTCGAAGTATGTCTGGGCAGATGCGATGAAGCTGACAGGACTGACACTATCGACAATGACGGCGACATTGCCGCGCTGGAGCCCAACTCGGACATGAGGGTCGAAGAAGGCTATCTGCCGACTTCGACGCAGGGCGAAATCAAATGGCGTGAATCCGTGTTCAATAACGATGGCCTCAGGTCCAATCTCATGGACCTCGGCGGATATCAGATCGAAATTTCGCGTGGACGCATCGGCCCATATCAGACATATCACGTGATGTGCGATCCGGTACTCGATACCTCTGGAGACTGCTGGGGTATGCTCCCCACTCCGCGTCCTGCTCCCGAACTCGACGAGCCCTATGACGGAATACTCTCGCCCGAAATCAGGACACGATTCCCGGCACCATACGACGAAACCCAGCCGCTTACCGGATACGGATTCCCCGGCGAAACGATTGCCTGCGTCATCGACACTGATTGCGACCCGCCGGGCGATGGTGTCGACGATGACAAGGACGGGATTGTCGACGAGGGGTGCCTTGCGCTCAACTGTTCGGATGACTCCACGCAACTCGCCGCTGACGGCCAGGAATACTGGCTGCGCGTCAGAGCCTTCGACATGCCGAAAGACGGCCCCGCGACAGGCACGACCGTCATGAATTTCAGCGAATATACACCGCCGCTGTCAATCAAAATCCTCAGAAACACCGTGCCCCCATCACCCACCGATGTGGTCGAAAGCTACGTGATGAACGACGGCGGATCAGCCAAAATCGTGTGGAACCCAAACACCGAAACAGACATGGGAGGATACGCAGTCTACAGATGCCCCGCCAACCCGGTCGACGCCGTGATCAAGACCATCGACGGCACTCTCGATGCCTACTGCTCGGACCCTGCCAACTACAGACAGGCCCACAAAAATATCCTGGACAAGCTTACGGGCTACTACGTCGACCAGGGATTCGGATTCAGAGAAACCGGCATAGGCACCGGCGGCAGCACACCGACACAGTATATCCCCACCTGCTCACTGCAAAACACCGCCGGTGAATTTATCAAGGATGACAACTGCAACTGGACACTCGCTGACGATGTAGGCATCGACGGCGCCGCCGGCACCGGAGATGTCGGCGAAGGCGACGAACTGCCCACCCCGGGCGAGCCCCACGCATACGAATGGGTCGACTGCTCATGGATATCCAGCGCGAGCGGCCCCAACCCCGATCTGCAATGGTGCGGCAACATCTCCGCGTCGGACACGGCATGGCTCAGCGATCCTGCTGCCGTCATGTATTCGACTGATACCATGCCCATGAAGACCCTCGATGTCTCCGCTCTGCCCGGCTACAATCCCGCGATCCATCCCCCGGTACTATTCTATAACGGACTGATCGACGGATACAAATACCACTACTTCGTGCGCTCGATCGACCGCCCGTACGCTGGCGACGGCGCCGACAACCCAGGGACCTGCAACAACGGCGTCAATACTTTCGACCCGGCTACCAAAGAAGGATGCGTCAACCCAATAGCCGGCAGAAACTGCGACGACAAGAGAATAACTTACGACTGGCCCGCAGGCGGCAACTGTAGCGTGATCGACCCCGCGACATTCAGCAGCATCGTCTACACCATGGTGCCGGCCGACACACAGCCTCCGCAAAAGCCACAGGGCCTCGTCCTGCAATCCAACAGGGAAGGCACCGCCGTAACCATGTCGTGGAACATGGCTTCCACAGATCGTACAGTCGATCATTTCAACATCTATCGTTCGCTCGACAAAAACAACCTTTACGCCTGCGTGCGAGGCGGTTGCGACACACCGCCCTACACAGACGGCTGCCAATGTACCGCCGACACCGACTGCCATACTGGCCACGCGTGCGAAATCCCATACAAAATCTGCACCAACTCCCCATACTATTCAGTCGCCCCCACCACGATCGGCTGCTCGGGTGACTCCAACAGGGCGCCAGGCTGCCAGTGTACCGCGTCGACCCAGTGCGCCGCCGGCTATTCATGCGACAACAACATCACTATCTGCAAACCCGGCGCGGGATACACGCCAACTCCCAACGACGGCATCGACAATGACGGCGACGGCCTCATCGACGAAGACGTCATCCACACACTGACCGCCGGCAACGGCATTGACGAAGACGGTGACGGCCTCATCGACGAAGACACTGGCCTGGTCAACACCGGCGAAGCAAGCTGGCTCGTCGGCGGATGCCCGACATTCAGCTATCCCTTCAATTCGCCGGACAACACCAGCAATCAGGAACGCATCTACAACAAATCATTCACGGATCACTCCGTAGTAAGAGACAAGACCTACTTCTACCGCATAGCCGGCGTCGACAAAGCAGTGTACGATCCCTACGACGGCACTCCCACCGACAAAGACCCGCCCCCCCCCAACGAAGGCCCCTGGTCAGACTCATCCATCATCACGTCTCCGGACTCTCAGGCCCCCTCGATGGTGATCGGCGCATGCACCCACCCGATTTCTCACAACGCAATGCCATGCAGCGGCATCACCGACGAGACTTTCTGCCCGCAACAGGGCGGCAGCGATCTTTATGGCAACCAGCTCTCGGTATGGTGGCTCCGCAATAACGACAGCGACGTGCTCGGCTACAACGTATACAGAGCCGAAGACGCCAACAGCCTCGGCTACGAACCGGCCGCATCCGCATTCAAAAAAGTCAGCACGGCCCTCATCGCCCAAACCGCCGCCACCGCCGCCACACAGACTATCTGCTTCAAGGACAAAAACATCGATAACGGCGTTGACTTCTACTACGCCGTCACGGCCATTGACAAAAACGGCAACGAAACAAGCTTCTCCGAAATCAACGGCCCTGTCCAGGCGCACGACACTATCGCACCCATGACCCCGCCGTGGGGGACACAAGGCGGCATATCTTCCGACATCAATGGCACCAAACTCACCGTGAAGTGGGAAGAACATGACGACTACGGATACTACTCGGACGCACAGGGCGTCAAACAGGCATTCCCGACCGAAATAGATTTCGACCACTTCGAAGTCTACAGAAGCTCCAACGATGACATCTGCGAAGAAAGCGAAATATGCGGAAAAGCTGCCAACAGCAGCACAAGCACATTCAAAAACGGCTACTGCTCGACAAACAAGGACTGCGCCACAGGCTCCTCATGCACCTCATCCGGCATCTGCTGCAAGACCGGCGCATGTTGCACCGATACCGTCACGGACTCGATTTTAGTCGACAACGCCGTCACCCTCGATAACCAGTATTACTACTGCGTCCGCTCCGTCGACATCAACGGCAACAGGAGCACATACAGCACGGCTACCGGAGCGACCCCCAAGGACTCCGTGCCACCCTTACCCCCGACAGGCCTCAACGCGACATCCCTCTCTGACGGACGCATCGGACTTGGCTGGCGCAAGAGCGAGCAAAGCGACACCGCCGGTTATCAGATTTACTGGAGCACATCCCCGACCGGCACTTATTCCGCCATCGATCTGCTCACAACCGACACGGGATACACCACAGTCACCAATCTCGTCGGACAGGCCGTCAAGATCGTTGCCTCTCTCTCATTCATCGACAATCGCGACCGCATAATCGGCATGACCTACTACTACAAGATTGCCGCCGTAGACACAAACGGCAATATCAGCCAGCTCTCCGATTACGTTTCGATCGCACCCACTGTCATGGACACCACCGCCCCCGTCGCACCTTCCAATGTCTACGCAAGAGCTGGATATGACAAGGGCGAAAGCGGAAGCGAAAAAACCGACGGCATCGACAACGACGGCGACAAGTACGTCGACGACACTAATCTCCCCAACGGCATCGAAATCTACTGGGGCAGATCGACCGAGCCCGACGTGACCAACTACGCCATCTACCGCAGCGGACCTTCACCCATATCCGGCTGTACCTGCAATGTCACGGATTCTCCTCAGGGTGACTGTGACAGTGATGGCGTGCCAAATGCGAAAGATGACTGTCCCTGCACTATCGTCAGCCCGCTGACAAACCAGTTCGGCACATACTCGCTCATCAAATCACTTGACCCGGGCGCGGCGAAATGCGGCACCTCCGTCACATATCCGGCCGACTCCACACAAGCGGAAACCTGCACCTACAAAGACCCCAAACCGACTGAAACAGAAGGGCTGTGCAGCAACACCATGTACTGGTACACAATCGTCCCCATCGACTCGGTCGGCAATGTCGCGGCAATCGACAAATCAGTCGCAAGTCCCGCCATCCCCACCCCGCAGGCCGACAGCGCCTCACCTGACAAACCCGACAAACCTGTCGTAGTAGCAACGCAGTCAGGAGATTCCCTTGTGGTCAAATTCAAGGAAAACCCCACCACAGCAGCCAATTCGGACCTCTCCGGCTACACGATCTACAGAGACACCAAATCCACCGGCGCCTTCAGCACCGTCGCCGCTATCCTCAACGACACAAGCAAAATCGCTCACTGCGACAAAGCCAACACCGCCCCATGCTACTGCGACCAGGCCGACCCAAGCTATGCCTGCTACAATGACATCAGCGTCGAACAGGGGAAAAGGTATTACTACAAGATCACCGCATTCGATGTCGACGGAAACGAAAGCGACAAGTCTGATTTCAGCTATGGCACGGCTTCACCCACCAACCCCAATCCGGTCAGCAACCTCACCACTCGCCCTGCTTCCGACAATCCCAACCAACTTCGCATCACATGGAGCGCAGGCAACATGCTCAGCAATCCGGACATCGCCGGATTCTCCCTCTATCGCGCCACAACCAGCGGCACCAGCGCCACATGGCAGATCATTGACCCTGATCCCTCGACACCGGCTGTCGAAAAATTCCGGCAGGAATATTATGTCGACAACGCCCTGAATTCATTCACCACCTACTGGTACAAAGTCGTCACCAATCGCGTGGACGGCAAAAACAGCGACGACACCGAGGCTTGCGGAGTACCGGGCGAAGACATATTCGCACCCAACAGACCAGCTGGACTGCGCACGCTCGCACTCAATACCGGCGCCAAGCTTTCATGGACCGAAAACAACGAAACCGACCTCGCGGGCTACAATGTTTTCAGGGCATCGCAGAAAAACGGCACCTACACGAAAGTCAACACCGACCTCATCACCAAACCCTCCTATATCGATACGGGACTCCTCAACAATACGCTATACTACTACTGCGTCACTGCAGTGGACAACAGCGAATCACATGACACGGCAGGCTGCTACACGGACATCGCCGCCGACGAAAGCCCCTGCTCAGTACCGGTCGGAGTATCTCCAAGTTCTTCGGGCACAAGCACATCCTCACGTCCTCTCTCTCTCGACAGAGGCTGGAATCTGATATCCATTCCCGCCGTAAAAGCTTCTGGCGGCACAGTCTCCATCACTCGCCCCGACAGCACCCGGTCTCTCGATCTATATGGGCACATCTCCACATCCGGTTACAGCCGTATCACACCCGATACTCCGACACCGAGCGAAGACCTTGCCGGCAAAGGCATCTGGGTGTACGCTGACAATGACGGAGAAAACATCGAAGTCACCGGCTCGCTCAATCTTGACCAGACATCGGACATACAGGTGTCTGCCGGATGGAACCTTATCGGCAATCCGATGCTCAACGATCTCGAATGGGACGACGTCAACGTGACAGTATCACTCGATAACGGACTGTCATTTGTTCCGCTCAGCCAGGCGATATCTTCTTCGATCATCACCAACACCCTGTTGTTCGACCCTGTGGCTGCCGCCTATCGTACACTCAACACCGGGCAAAATCTGACATGGGGCAAAGGTTTCTGGGTCAAGATGTCGCAGACCGCCATAATAAGATTCAGCAAATAAGCTGGCATTCTACTTTCAGACACACGGGCGGCGGTGAGGCATTCATTCTTCAACCGCCGCTTTTCTTTCACGGGCAACAGCGGCCGCCGGATAGCAGCACCTGTACTCGGCTCACAGACATTTTTTCGGTACCGCTGCCGTCGCGCATGATCACTCCGGAATATCCGGCAAAGGTTTCATCTGACAGAGTGGCCCTGGCGGAGGGGTTATCAAGATCGACAGATATCGCTCTGGAAACAGGCACGAGTTGCCCTCGTCCCAATTCTTCAAGCATTCCGAGCGGCGACACAACTGCCTGCGGCCGCTCACCATGACATAAGCGCATGCAGGCTATCGAAGCGGAGGCAATGACAATGCGATGTCCGAGTTGCATGAAAGAGACGAGCGAAGAAAAAAGCTTTTGCTCACACTGTGGCGCTCCGCTCAAGCCCGGCACACTCAGACTCTCGGGAGAAGCGCTTGACCAGGCAAAAAACGCGCGAAAGTGGCGGGCTTTGATATACATCGTAGCCGCCGTCGTCATGCTATCCGGCGTGGTCATGGCAGTGCTATCATTCAAAACACAGAAAACGGTCAATACCTGCCAACTCTACCGCAAGTCAGGCGACTATGCTCAGGGAGTGGAAATCTGCGGCCAGATTGTCAGAAAACGCCCCAAAGTCATCGCTGGCTGGATAGAGCTCGCCTTGTCTTACGAAGGACTGAAAGACTACAAAAACGCGCAAACGACAGTCGGACAGGCGCTCAAATGGGGGCCGGGCAACGCCGAGCTTCATGCCCTCTCCGGCAAATACTGCTATATCAACGGTAATCGGAATAAAGCACTTGGAGAACTGAAAAAAGCTCTCGCCATCGACAGGACCAACCGTATTGCCAACCAGTATATGGGCCTTACGCTCGGGACCAAAAAAAAACCGCTGGAAGCGATACCCTATCTGACAAGGGCTCTGAAGAATGCCGAATACTCCGATTATATGCTGATCAACGAGACTCTCGGTGATATTTACATGAGGCAGAAGAAGTACCCCGAAGCAGAAAAATATTACAGGCAGATACTCGAAAAGGATATGAATCTCATACCGGTTTCGATAAAAATGATCAATAATCTCATTATGCAGAACAAACTCGCGGAGGCCTCTCGCGAAGCCTATCGCGCCCTTCAGATCGATCCCCAGAACGACAGTATTGCGACTCTCCAGTCAGAAGTCGCCAAAATCGCGGAGCGAGCCGCGAAAATAGATTATATCGCCAATCGCAAGGAGTGCGATGACCAGATGAACAGCATCTACGAAGCGTTTCTCAGTCATCTCGACGCGATCAATTCAGACCCCAACGCTTTCTATGGCGAGACTGACACAGAGCTTGACATGATGATCAATGACATGGAATCAGTCAAAATGTGCTATCAGAAACTCCGCCCCCCCTACGAATACAGCTATGTCTATGCCATCAATCTCAAAATCTCCGTCCTGCTCTCCGACACATTACAGATGCTGAAACGCTATCTCGCAGACCACGACAGCCAACAGAGATTCTCAAGTCTCTCAAGGCAGATCGAAGGGCTCGACAAACAGTACAAAGACCTCCTTGCTCTCTGGGCCAAGGAGTACTCCGATCCAGCGATCAAGACAGCCGTCGACGAAAAGATGAAGATGCGCAGAGAGTATGAAAAAGAACGAGCCAGAAAACCGAACGCTGATACCGGTACTAAAAAGCCGGCTGCCAGGCATGGCAAATGACAGGGTTTCTGGATATCATTAGTGGCCTGAAACTGGACAATCATTATTGGCCAAAGACCGGCAGTATAAAATGACGGCGGTGTGTAAGCCCCCTGTGCTACAGTCCGGGGAGCGTCCATACAGCATATTGGATGACAAGAGTTACGGAGGGATAAAATGAGAACGATCGAGATCGACGCTGCGAAATGCAAGGGCGACGGCGCCTGTGTGCGGGAATGCCCCGTGAAGGTGTATGTGGTGAATGAGGGGGGGAAGGCGGAAGCAGTACCCGCAGCAGGATATATGTGTATCAACTGCGGTCATTGCGTCTCGGTATGCAAGTCCGGGGCGATCACGGTAGATGGAGTTTCTGCGGAAATGTGCGAAAAGGTTGACGCGGGCAAAATGCCTGCTGTCGATCAGTTCGTACACCTTGTTCACGGAAGACGTTCGGCGCGGTATTTTCTCAAAGAGGACGTCTGTAAGGAAGATATCCGGAGGATTATAGAAATAGCGGCTTATGCGCCGACGGGACACAACTCGCAGCCGGTTGAGTGGATAGTCGTCTACGATCGTGAAAAGACGCATGAGGCCGCCGGGCTCGTGATCGAGTGGATGGGGCATGCGATCAGGAGCGGGACGCTCGATCAGCCGGTTTCGATGATGATGGCAAAGCTGTGCGAGGCATGGGAGTCTGGTGTCGACATGATACATCGTGATGCGCCCCATTTGCTGATTGCGCACGCTGATGTCACTAAGCTTGCGCCAGAGTCCGCATGTACTATCGCTGTAGCCTATGCGGAACTTGCCGCCGCTTCGATGGGTATCGGCGCCGTATGGGCTGGTTTTCTGCATTTTGCGGCCACGCAGTACAAGCCGCTCTCGGACTATCTCGGCATACCTGAGGGGCACAGGATGTATGGCGGTCTTATGCTTGGCCGCAACGGGTCGAAATACCATTATGTACCGCAGCGCAATAGTCCTGTCGTGACGTGGAGTTGATGCTGAGCGCCGGACATGGCGTCGCTTAATTCATACACTACTTTGCCAAACAGGCATGATCAAATATAATGAACGGGCAGGGTTGCCGTCGATCGGTAATCCAGTATCGGCAAGGAGCCGCCGGCTCCCGTGATGGGAATGATTATGATCGAATACAGCAAGCATATACTGGCGATTGACGATGATCCCGACGTCCACAGGATACTCAAGCCGCTGTTTTCACGAATCGGCTTCAGATACTCCGTCTGTTTCGATGAAGATGAGGCTCTGGACAAGATACGGAAGACGAAATACGACGCCGTCATAGTCGATGGCAGGTTGCTCAATGTGCCGGGCATAGACATTTGCAAGAGGATCGCCGCACTCGAAGAGGCGAGAGACGTGCCTATTGTCTACATGACATCGTATTACAGAGATCATTCATTTCTCAGAAAACTCGTCGATGAGTATCGTGTCGACCTGATCATCCACAAACCTCTGCATCCAAAGGACCTGATCAAGCGCGTCAGCCGCATCACCGGCGCCAATGTCGAAAACCTGATGAATGACGAGGACGAAAAAGAGATTGTCAAGGAGTTCAGACGCGAGTATCTTTCATCGTTTTTCGACAAGCTCAACCGGATGGAAACATATATCAAGAGCATCGACATCAATGAACCGGATCGTGATCTTGTCCTGAAGCTTCTCTCGCTTGTACACAGGATACATGGCACAGCCGGCACATACGGTTTTTACAATCTCGGTGAGATTGCCGGTGATTTCGAAGAAAAGATCAACGAGGTTCTCCTCGGGCTGCCCGCATTTTCACAGGACATGGTAGATGCGCTGGCCAATCTCTATGAGAAGGTCAAAGTGGATTTCCAGTTGCAGTATGTGCAGTGCGTGCGCGCTGAAACGAAGTTCGACGTGACGACGATCAATCGTGCGATCTTTGTCGACAACACGGATGAATTGCGTGAACGAATAATAAGCGCGGCGGAAAAGCTTGACTGGATAGTGTCGTTTTCCGTCAACAAGACGGAGTTGCAGATAGTGTCGGATGTGCAGGAATTCATGCCGGGTGTGGTCTTCATCGCACCTGGCCAGCAATATGGCAACTCATCCGGCTATGCAATCGCGACAAGGCTCAAGGAAAAATTCACGAGCTGGAATCTCGCCATAATATTTATGACAGACCCTGATGAGGTGATCGACAGCGTAGATGTATTCAGGGCGGGAGCCGTGCGCTATGTGTCGAAGGTCGAATCTCCGGACAGACTGTTCGAGATAGCGCGCGACGCAGTTATTGCCGGCAGGCATGATCTCGGCACCGTCATGATCATGGACCCCGATGAGGCGATACTCGAAATGGCGCGCAATCTCCTGAACAGCGAGGGATACCGCGTGATAACTCTCGACGAGCCCTATGCGCTGTGGGACAAGCTGATACAGGAGCGTCCTGACCTGCTGATACTCAACCTGAATTTTCCGCATTTCAGCGGCATTGATATTTGCCACACGCTCAGGGCCGATTCGCGCTGGCGCAATCTCCCCGTGCTTTTCCTCACGGAGTCCGCGGTCAGGGAGGACCTGGTCGATGTGTACGGCGCGGGCGCTGATGACTATATACTCAAACCCATACAGATCGCGCCATTTCTCGCGCGCATCCGCAACAGGCTCGAGCGCGTGAAACTCACACAGATACTCGCCGAGCGCGACTATCTGACCGGCGCGCTCAACCGGCAGGCATTCACTGACAGATTCCATGCTTACATGTCACGCGCGCGGCGTTCGGGCGCGAGGGTTTCGGTTGCGATGATCGACATCGATTTCTTCAAAAGCGTCAATGATACTTATGGCCACAGTGTTGGCGATACCGTACTTTCCACACTTGGGACAGTGCTGATTTCCTCGTTTCGCCGTGAAGACCTCGTATGCAGGTGGGGCGGGGAGGAATTTGTCGTAGCATTTCCCTTTACCTCTCAGACAGAAAGCCTGATCCCGCTGTCACGTGTCCATGAAACATTCGCGTCCATGATTTTCAGAGACGATCAGCATACGGAATTCAAGGTGACATTCAGCGCCGGCGTGTCGATGTATCCCGAAGACGGCGACAATCTGACGGCTCTGATCAAGAAAGCCGACGAGTCGCTCTATATCGCAAAAGACGCGGGACGCAACAGGATAGTCGCTACCATGCCGCCCGAGTCCGATGGTACGCGCTCACTGTCGCTCATGGTCAAAACCGGCCGTGAACTCATCGACGTGCTGCTTGTGGAGGATAATATCGAAATTTCCTCCCAGCTTACCTGTATGCTCAATATGCGCGGTCATTCCCATCAGGTCATTTCTGATCCGGCGTCGGCAAAAACATATCTTTTCGGCGAAAGGGTGATACCGCCCCGCGTGCTGCTGATCGACTATATGCTGATGGGTGGTGACATCGACAGATGGATGGACAAGCATGTTTATCCCTACATTTCCAGCAATGATATCAGGATCGTTGTTTTCAATGCCCCAGAAAATTTGCCCGCCCAGTCGAATCTGCGATATGATGTGATCGACGGCCCGGCTAATATTCCATATCTCATGCGCATCGCGCGGCTGCTCCTGTCGCAGAAAGTCATTCATTGACAGACAATCTTTATGACTGTGAAAGATTCGATTATTCTTGGTCTTACCGGCTGCATCGGCTCCGGGAAAAGCACAGTCGCCGGCGTGCTCGCGTCGCTCGGCGCTGATGTCATCGACACCGATGACATCGCGCGTGAGGCAGTCGCACCGGGGACGCCGGGGCTGGCCGCGATCGAAAAGGCCTTTGGCTCCGATGTGTTTGATGGACGCGGCATGCTCGTAAGGAAAAAACTCGCCGATATGGTTTTTGCCGATCCCATCAAGCTGAAGAAGCTCAATTCCATACTGCATCCTGAAATCGCGCGCATGACCCTTCGCGGCATTGCCGATAGCGATGCGAGGATCAAGGTGATCGTAGTCCCGCTGCTGTTCGAGAGTGGATTCGACAGAATCGCCAGAGTCACCTGGACGGTCGCCGCTGACATGGAGACCATCGTCGATCGCGTATGCGTAAGAGACGGATGCACGCGCGAACAGGCTCACGCGCGTCTTGCCGCCCAAATGCCGCAGGCGGAAAAAATCAGGCGGGCGGACTTTGTCATCTACAATGACGGGACGCTCCGGGAGCTCCGCACGGCCACTTCGGCCGCATATTATCGACTAGTTGAGGGAATACACCAATGACCGGAAATATACGGCCCGCGGTTTTCATCGATCGCGACGGCACGCTAAGCGAAGAAATCGGCTACATCAATCACGCATCGCGCTTCAGGCTCCTGCCGCGTTCGCCGCAAGCTGTCAGGCTGCTGAACGAACACGGTATCCTCGCCATCATCACCACCAATCAGGCAGGTGTGGCACGTGGCTATTTCCCCGAAGAGCGCATCCATGAAGTGCATGAGCGCATGACCGCGCTGCTTGCTGCGGATGGCGCTCATCTTGACGGGATATATTACTGTCCGCATCATCCCGGGTCGGGCGTACCGCCCTACAGGGCTGACTGTGATTGCCGAAAGCCGAAAACAGGTCTCATCACCCGCGCGGCGGACGAACTCGCCATCGACGTAGCTGCTTCATACGTGGTCGGCGACAGGTTTTCCGATATCGAGCTTGCCGCCAACGCAGGATGCAAAAGTGTTTTCGTGCTGACCGGATATGGACTTGGATTGTGGGAGTATGATCGCGGCTCCATGAAGGCGCAGCCTGATTTCGTAGCAGGAGACCTGCTCGACGCCGTCCACTGGATACTCGCAGACATGGGCATTTTATCCAGAGGCTGATTGCGCATGGGGGTTGTAACAATTTCGACTTCGGTACAGATAGACCAGATTGTCTTGTTAGTGACTATGACAGCGGTGCCGCTCTGGTCGTCATGGGCGCTCGCCGCACTTTGCGTACCGGCAGATGACCATCTGAAAAGATTGCTTGCGACATACGTGATCGCGCTGTCGTACATCGTGGTCGTCCTCGAAACGCTCGGGGTGTTGGGACTGATTTCTGCCGCCAACGCAATTCTCGGGACACTGCCAATGGCCGCTGCCGCGATAGTATCGCTGAAAAGTGTCAAGCACTGGAAATCACCACAAGGAAGCCCAGTCAGACGGAAGGCAATTCTGCCATCCGCAATGATCGCAGTCGTGGTGCTGGCGCCTATCGCGGCATTCGCTCTTGTCATGCCTCCCGCACCGACCGACGCGTTTCTCGATCACCTTGTCTTTCCGGCAGAATGGCTCAAGGCAGGAAAGCTCTTTTTTGTCAACACGCTCAGTCCCGACCAGGCGACCACTTATTATCCGGCGGACGCGGAACTGCTCTATCTGTGGCTGATGCTGCCATTTCACAATGATGTGATGACCGGCATGGTCGAAGTGATGTCGCTCGCGGTTTGCGCTGTTGCCGCATATTGCGTCGCGATACGGCTTGGCGCGGGAAAAGCCGCTGCGTCGGGTGCCGCGTCGGCGTCCGTCGTGATGCCGGGCGTAGCTCTTTTGTCTCAACAGTTCGGAGTCGATCTCTATTACTCCGCGGCATTTCTCACGGCGGTTGCAATGCTGTTGCCGGAAGGTGACGGCCATGACGTCACGTGGCAGGCGGTGCTGATAGCCGGATGTGCGGCCGGGCTCGCGGCCGGGGCGAAATTCGTCGGCGTTATCTTTGCCGTCCTGCTGATCCCCCTTGTATTGTCAGCCGGTAGAGTCAGACTGCGATACGTCTCTCTTTTCGTGTGCGCGGCACTTGTCACCGGCGGCTACTGGTATTTCAGAAATCTTGTCGCAACGGGTAGCCCGTTCTATCCGCTCGGGTTGTCGATCGGTAGTATTCAGTTCTTCGACGGCGCTTATGACAAGTCCGCGATGTACGCATCATACCTTCACATAGATACCAGAGATTTCGGATACTTGTACAAGATTTTCACGGACAACCTTGTTGGCGTTACGGGACTGTATGCTGTAGCTTGCGTGACGCTCATTTCCCTTTTTGCCGCGAAACGCGGAAATCTCCAATTTGTCAGGGGCTATACACTGCTGCTCGGTCCGGTAATTGTCCTCATGTACTGGTATGTCAATCCATACAACACGGCCAACAACGCGAGATTTATGGTGCCTGGGCTGTTTTTGTGCATGATGATACCGGCAGTATTGGGCAGGTCGGATCGGATGAAATATCTATGGCCGCCAGTCGTACTGGGAGTCGCATGGGGCAACCTTGAATCACTGAAGCGATGCGCGGCATGGCTGGCCGTTGCTGCCGATGACAGGGTGGCCATGATGACAGCTTTGTATTCAGTGATTGTGGTCGCGATGGCGCTTATTGCCTTTTTCGCACAAAACGGACAAAAATTCTATCAAATTGGCGGATTCATTGCGCTGATCCTTTCGCTCTGCCTGCTGGCAGAGGCCAAAAGCGGATATATGCAGCAGACCCGCTATCAGTGGTATGGGGGCCACTACCTCGGCGCCGGATGGGCTGCACTGTCAACCATCACCGATGAGGTAACAATAGCGTATTCGGGTAATTGTGCGCCCTACGGCCTTTATGGCGAAGGGCTTAAAAACCATATTGTATACGTCAACATCGATGGCAAAACGGACGTGCCATTTCATGTCTACGAAAAACGTCTCAGAAATGGCGATCACATATACACAAAACCTGCGGAATCGGTATGGCTGAATGAAATATTCAGAAATGGAGGAAGCTACGGCGCATGGCGCAACGGCTTGGCAAAACAGAAAGTCGATCTGCTGTTTGTCACGCGAGAACTGTACCGTGGCCGTCCACGCGCTCCGGTCGAACTTGATTGGGCCGCCACTCACCCGGAAGATTTCAGACTGCTGTTCAACAGGGGCGACACGTTTATTTATGCTGTCAGGAAGCAGTGAAACCAATTCTCGTTCGACAATTTCTTGAGTTCATGCTGAGAAACATGAGCTTCAATGGTTTGGCATACAGCATAAATTGGGCTGGGGCTCCGCACCCCGCAGCAAGCAGCGGGCAATTACACCCGAAGAGATCAAAGGATTGATCAAAATGCAGCAATAGAAAGCACTGATTGCCGCGTTTGGCAGTCGCGATAAGGGCGACTGCCGTGTTGCTGGAGCATTGTTTTGTTCGCGTATGCCTGTCATTGATCACTGCAAGAATGCTCCTTGCGCCTTGCACTTCCTCTATGCTTCGCCTGTCCGAGTGTAATCAGATAAACTTTTGTTTAAGCCCATGATTTGCCAATATTTCCCTGCAATGGAAATGAATTTCATAAGGTTTTCGTTTGTTATAGATGCACTCCATGTAGATTTTCTATCCTCGAAAATGAAACCATAATCGGGTTTGATTTCATAATCAGCATGAGATACAGAATTTCTCAAATGGCGAATCAAGTTATAAGCGACGTTATCGTTAGGTTTTGACTTAATGTCGAAAAGCGTAATCGCGACCGACTTTTCGATATCGTTGTAGATTTCACTTTTCTTTTTAGAGCCTGTCCAAGAACTCACTTTACCAATTTGACGCGGCGGGTAGAATATAA
>CAZQSL010000024.1:0-33497 GCA_964595945.1 uncultured bacterium | reverse complement strand
AAAATGGGGTCTCCAAACCTCTACCGAAAAACTTTATATGCAATAGTCCAGCCATTTTTTACGGGTTACGAGCGGCATATCAGCCGCCTGTCACTCGTAAAAACAGAGAATACTCCAAACGTAGGGAGTTTTTTGGAGAGGTGCGGAGAACCTTTTTTGCAAAAAAGGGTCTCCATGCTCTTGTCGTGAACGCTTACTTTTCTTCCAAACCCTTAAGTCTTCACTGTCGATGTTTGTAGTAGGTGGCATTGGCGGCTCCACCGGCTTCGCGCGTTTCGTACAAAGCATATTTGACGCGAAGAGCGCCGTCGAATCCGCGTCGATGCGGCTTGAGGCCATGTATGGTTCTGCCGAGAAGGCCGCCGCAGGGCTCGAACTCATACGCGCCGTGGCAGCAAAAACGCCTCGATCAGGGGATGGTAAACCTATCGCTGTCGCCCATCGTGTCGAGCAAAGCACTCAGTGTTTCCGCGTCTTTCTCCATCCTGCTCTTCACGAGCCGCACAGCAGCCTCACTGTCTTTTTCTTTCAACGCTTCAACAAGCTTTCCGTTCATTTCCTTCAGGCTCTCTCCCTGCTCCTGATCAAGACGGCAATATATCCATCGCGTGATCCTGAAGAAATCCTTGAATGAGTTAAGGATATATAGCAGAACCCTGTTATTGGCCGCTAAAGTGATTTCTCTGTAAAAGCGGAAATCCCAATCGCCCGACATCAACTCAGGCGAGTTGTCCGATGGACATTCTTCGACAAGTTTCTCCAGTCTTTCGACCGATTCAGGAGTAATCCGCCTCGCAGCAAGTTCAACGAGTATAGTGGCGAAAATCCGCCGTGTTTCCTCAAGAGCCTTGATAAATTCCTTGTCGAGACCAAGTCCTGACTCGGAAATAAACTTTACGAATTCAAGAGTAGAATTAAGCGTGTAGTCTTCGGGATATATCCCGTCACCCTGCCTGATTCTGACAAGACCCATGGTCTCCATTTTTCTGAAGGCTTCACGCAGAGTCGTTCTCGTTATGAAAAACCGCGGCGCAAGATCACGTTCCGGTGGAAGCCTGGTTCCGGGTTCAATTTCCCCAGAAAGAATCATTTTTGTAAGCTGCACAACCACATTGTCCGACATCCTTGTCTTTTTGACAGGCTGCACGCCATTTGCTTTCTGTATATTTCTTGGTGCCGTCTCGTTTGCCATTCACTGCTCCTCCATCTGTCTGTTGCAATAACATGATCATATATTTTAGGGCCACAACTGGCAATTGTTGTTGTTAACGGAAGATTCTTCGTGACAAAATATGGAGCGACGGCAAAAATCTTATTCGGAGTGGGAAAGAGATCATAGCACAAATCATTGATGGACGAAAGAGAGCCGGAATCCTTCGGGAAAAAGCGGTTAAAAAGAGTTCGATGAAAAAGTTCGTACAACCATTCGTGATATCAACCTGATCACCTATCGCCTCCCCGGGCCCGGGAGCCATTGGCCATGTTGATATTTGCCCCATATTGCTGTAAGATTTTTGGAACAAGTCTTCAGACAGCCAGGCGCTGAAGCGGACATTACGATACCCACTAAGGACCTGAAAAGTTGTATTCGCTGAAACCGAAACTGCACGAACGTCAAAAATATCATCGCCCGGGCAACCTTCGCACAATGGCTGTGGATGTCACTCAATCGTGCAACATGCGATGCCCTCATTGCTATGCGGAGACATTCGCGCATGTGACCCCGGCGCCACTGGACTTGATTGGCAAGGCCATGGACGAATTTTATGCCCTCGGAGTGTTTCATTACGTGCTTCAGGGCGGCGAACCTGTTGTCGACCCCGATCGTCTCGAACAGTACCTCGCCTTATGCCATCCTGACGAGTCATATATAAATGTCGTCACAAACGGCTGGTCAATGACCAAAGACACCATCAAGTGGCTCAGAAGCCTCAAGGTGGACAAAATCGCTTTCAGCCTCGACTCTGGCATTGAGGAAGAGCATGATGGAAACCGCCTGCCTGGATCGTTCAGGAAAACAATGGAGGCTATCGACGACGTTATCGCAGCGGGACTGCTTACACACATACATCGCTGTATTCCGAGGGCTTCAGGGAGGCTTATGACTTCGCGCATCGAAAAGGGATACGCATGGATGTGCAGATCGCCGAACCCGTCGGAAAATGGGACGGTGAAAAGCAGTATCTGATGACGCCTGAAGACTCCGCGTACATCAAGAAGCTGCAAGCTGATAGTCCGAGGCTTGCAAACGGCCAGATCATGATCAACAGGGATATTTTTTCGGGTGTTGCCGACCACTGCCCGGCCGTTTCGGAATTCATGGAACTCACTGTTGACGGTCAACTGATGCCATGTAATTTCCTACAGTTTTCGCTCGGTACCATCGGAGAGCATACCGTGGAGGAAATGAGGTCGTCGCTTATGGGGCTCAAATGGTTCAACGGGACTCATCCATGCTGCCTCTGCGGCGAAGATCAGGAGTTCATCGAAAAGTATATAATGCCTTATACATCATGTCGCAAACCGCTCGACGCAAATAAAATATTCCTCTCAATGGAGTCACAATGACAAGAGAATTCGATGGCTTCAAAAAAACTGGCAGCGATTCCACCATCGAGGACCGCATCGAAAAACACTGCGCAAAATTCGACATCAGCCCCATCGACGCGGTCCAACTGTTTCCAGTGCTTGCCCGAAGGCAGTGGCTGAAACGATTCCTCGCTCATTCGGAACTTTTCAGAAAAACCCTCGAAGTGCCCGGCGACATTGCGGAACTCGGAGTCTTCAGGGGATTGGGACTCATGACCTGGGCCAATCTGCTCGAAGCGTACTGCATCGGTGACCGCACGAAAGTCGTGTGGGGATTTGACAACTGGAAAGGCTTTACCGAGTTGCTGCCAGAAGATGGGCAAGACGTTGACTCCGTTCAGAAATCGGTCGGCGGTTTTTCTCCTGAAAAATATTTCGACGAGCTCAACGAAGCAATTTCAATATTCGACGCGGACAGGTTTATCCCGTGGAAAGCCCGTGTCAAGCTGATCACGGGGCAGATCGAAGACACTGTCCCTGAATTTATCGAGAGTAATCAGGGAATCAGGTTTTCGCTGGTGCACTTCGATTGCGACCTGTACAAGCCTACACACGCCGCACTCGAAGCAATATGGCCAAGAGTGTCCAGAGGAGGAGTCGTGATTTTTGACGAATACTCCATCATCGACTGGCCTGGTGAAACGAAGGCGGTCGACGAGTATTTCCAGGACAAAAAGCACATCACCATCAAGACGTTTCCCTGGACAAACGCTCCGGCCGGTTATGTCGTTAAACCCTGATGCTCTGGCCTCCCGCCTTGTGTACATTTCGCACAATGGAGCGCAGCGCCGCCTGGATTTGCGGGCTGCTCGAACGCCCTCGCAACCCCATCGATCACTCCCGCCGGCCAATCCCTGCCCTGCGCATTGAATAACGACCGCCGAAATGCTAAAATGCTCGCTATGAATATGGATAGTATTAACCTTGCGGCCAGGATTATTATCGCTCTCGACGTGCCGGGCTACGACGAGGCGGCGGCTCTGGTCGAGACTCTTGACGATGCTGTATCGTTTTACAAAGTCGGACTCGAAATGTATATCCATGACGGTGACAGGCTGCTTGACTTTCTGCGCGCGGCCGGCAAAGATATCTTTCTCGATCTGAAGCTGCATGACATACCCAACACGGTCAAACGCGCTGCCGCAGCTATCGCTCACAAGGGCGTCCAGCTCGCTACCGTGCATGCTTCTGGCGGTCGTGAAATGCTTGCCGCGGCGGCGGCCGGTGTCGCGGGATCGGATGTCAGGCTCCTCGGCGTCACGGTACTGACGAGCATCAGCGAGGAAATCCTTCGCGATGACATCGGCGTGACTCGCCCCCTGCGCGATCAGGTGTCATCCCTCGCGCTGGCCGCCAGCGGATCCGGCCTCGACGGGATCGTCTGCTCTCCACAGGAGCTCACCGCCCTGCGCGAAACACTCCCGCCGGACTTTCTCATCGTCACTCCAGGCATCAGACCCGCATGGGCGGCGGCTGGCGATCAGAAGCGCGTGATGACCCCGCGCGACGCTTTCGCCCTCGGCGCTTCTTACATCGTCATTGGCCGTCCCGTCACCGAGTCGGATAATCCACTGCAGGCCGCAAGACGCATCCACGAGGAACTCGCCATCTGAGCGTTTCCTCAAAGAAAAGTGATAACGATGAACGACAACGAAAAGATCAGGGAACGTGCCACGCATCACTATAACCTCGGCATCCGCTACGAACGCGAAGGCGACACGGATGCAGCGGTAAGGGAGTTTCAGCGAGCACTCAAAGTCAGCTCGACCTTCCCCTACCCCTACAAGTCACTAGCGGAAATCGAATACCGCGCCGGCAATCTCGACGCCGCCCTCGAATACATCTCCCGCGCGCTGAAAAATGACCCTGACTGGATCGAGGCAGCCGGCATTGCCGGCGATATTTGCTTCGACCTCGGCCGCAACGCAGAGGCGCTCAAACACCTCGAAAAAGCACACAGGGGCAATCCACGCAACACCCAATACATTTCACAGCTCGGCCGCCTGTATGTTGCCGACAACAAACATTCCGAAGCTATCGAACTCCTCACGGGAGCCATCAGGGCCGGATTCACCGACTACCGATTCCACTTCAATCTTGCCGTTGCCTATCACAAACGGGCAATGGAAGACATCGACCGCTCGATCGAGCACTGGAACGCCGCCGCGAAGATCAACAGCGACGACCCGAAACTCATGCGCAACCTCGGCATTTCCTGCTTCTCCCGCGGCATGCTCGACGAAGCCGCCGCCGCCTTCAGAAAAGCCCTCGCCGACAACCCCGGCGACGCTGTCGCCGCAAGATTCCTCAAATTCGCAGAAAGTGTAAAATCAAGTGAATAGCACCATTGTCAAATCACCGGCCAAGATCAATCTTTTCCTCGAAATCGCGGGCAAACGCGAAGACGGGTATCACGAAATCATCACGTGGCTGCACGCCATCGACGTCGAAGACGAAGTGTCTGTAGCTTCGTCAGATCGCGAGTATTGCACCCTCCGTACCCCCGACACCACAATCCCCATCGGCAAGCGCAACCTGTGCATCAAGGCCTTTGAAACCATGCGCGAACAGCTCGGCATCGAGCGCACCATCGAAATCACGCTCACGAAATCCATCCCGCTCGGCTCAGGCCTCGGCGGCGGCAGCAGCAATGCGGCATCGGTCATCAATGCGGTCAATTCCATTCTCAAACTCAACCTTACCCTCGAACAGCTCCACGACATTGCGGCACGCGTCGGCATGGATGTCCCATTTTTCATCGAGGCAACCTCAGCCATTGCCACCGGACGCGGCGAGGTCATCACTCCGCTCCCATCATTCCCCAAGCCCGTGTGGCTCGTTGTCATCCAGCCCGATTTTTCCATCTCGACTGGCGAGGCATACAAATGGCTCGGCTCCTATCGGGGAGACCGCCGCCCCGATCACGACAAACTGTCGGCCATGATCAACTCCAACGACATCGACGCCCTTTGCGCCACTTTGTACAACGCTTTCGAGGGTCCCGTTTTCAAAAAATACCCCGAAATGAAAAAATTCAAGGACAAGCTTGTCTCTGCCGGTTGTCTCGCCGCGTCACTCACCGGCAGCGGCTCGGCATTGTTCGGAGTATGCGCCGATGAATATTCCGCTCATGAGGCTGCCGAAAACATGAGAGGCTGGAAGAAGACGAACTTCCTCCGCGTCTGCCACACTACCTGAATGCCGCATCCGCCGGCCCCCCGACATTTTTCTGAAAGGAACCTTCTCCACACTTCATGGCTCCATCGAAAATCAAACGCGCTAATAAAATCAGGTCCATCATTTTCATATCTTCACTGATCTTGTGCGTGATCCTCGCGGTACAGCTCTTCAGGATTTCGCGCCGACAGCCACCCGCCAGCGTTTCACTCGCAAGTACCGGCATGGCTCTCCATACCGACGCGCGCATATATCTCAACGAAAAAGACAATTCCCTTTACGCTTCTTCCGGCAATCAGAAATACATCCTGACTATCGATCCATATTTGCAGAAGACAGCGGAAGACATGCTGAAATCCTATGACCATCCCCCGGTCTTCACCTCTTTTGTAGCGATCGAACCCTCAACTGGCAAAATCCTCGCCCTCGTTTCGCACGAACGCAAAAAAAACGACATCCCGGCATCCGATCCTTACCAGTCCGTCCTAAACCCACTCTCCCGCTCAAGCATCCATCCAATGGCTTCGATCGCAAAAATCATTACAGCCGCGGCTGCCATCGAAAAAGGCATCTATTCGCCCGACTCGCCATTCGACTGCACCGGTGTCTACAGGACTGAAGACGGCGCTGTCTACGAAACCGTCAGCAGCGTCATCGGCCCCACCACCATGGGGCGCGCGCTCGCGACCTCCTGCAATACGGCCTTCGCGAAAATCGGTGTTTCCATCGGCCGCTCAAGCCTCGTCGAGTACTTCGCAAAACACCATTTCAACAAGCCTATCCCCTTCGACCTGCCAGTCATCGAAAGCATCGCGTCAGTGGGCGACAGCAGATTTCATGTCGCCAACACGGCTGCGGGATTCGAGGGCTCATGGATGTCGCCCCTGCACGCGGCAATGATAGCCGCCGTCTATATGAACGATGGGATCATGATGAGACCATATCTTGTCGCCGACATCTACTCACCCGAAGGCCACGTATATCACGCGCAACCCCAACCCCTCGCTACCGTCGTAAAAAAGACAACCATCAAACCCATGCTCGACATGATGAACAAAACCGTCAACGAGCAGGGGGGAACCGCTTATAGAGGCTTCTACAGAAATGGCGATTTCCTCGCGGGAGACTTGCAGATCACCGGTAAAACCGGTTCGCTCAACGGCAATTCCGACGCCGAACAGTACACATGGCTCGTCGGCACCGTTCACGGCAACGGCCGCGAATTCGCCTTCGCCACGATGGTCAAAAACGACGGTGTATGGCGCATCAAGGCCGCATCCTTCTCAGGTCAGCTCCTCAATAGAGTAGCCCATGAAAAGCGTTAAAATGACACCCCGTGCCCGCATAGCCACAGCCATTTGTCTCGCTCTTGCCATTGTCGTGTCGGCCTCGATGCTGGCCCCCACCCTGAAATCACGTTTTTTCGCAAAACAAAACATGTTCGAAGCTGTCGCGGATAGCGGCACATGCTCGGCGCCAGCATCGAAAATGATCCTCTCCGGCTCTGTGGAAAACGGTGAGGCCCTGCTCGCGAAATGCACGGCCGCCGGAGATGAGCAGGCCTCGGAACTGCTCGATTATGAGCGCCGCGCGCGCATCGCCTACGAAAACCTGCTCACCCGATGGACTCCCCGGTGGCCGGCATATTCGACCGATCCGCCACTACCGCTCCCCGACTCGACGGCCGATGAAATCATCACGGCCGCCGACTCTCTCATCAGTACATGGCCACACTCCTACCATGCCCGCCTAACCATTTTCTACAAGGGGCTGCTCCTCTATTCAGCCGGCAGATATTCCGCCTGCGTACGATGGTTCAACGAAAACCGGCACACCACCACCCTGCCCGCCCATGCCATTTATATCAAGGCACGCGCTTCGATCAGGAACGGACATTTCAGATATGCCGCCAGCGAGATCGAGACCCTCGAACGCCGCTATCCGGACAACCCGGTGACGACTGCCGCAAAACTCCTCAAATGCGATGTGGCTCTCGCTAACGGTGGCGAAGCGGAAGCTATCGCCACCGCCCGCGCCGTCATGGCCGACACCAATGCCTCCCCCGCCGCCCGTGGCGGCGCGGCAGCTTATGCCATCGATCTTCTCGCCCGGTCGGACAACCGCTCACAAATACCGGACATTGTCACCTCAGCTGCCTTGTCATATCCCGCGCTCACCATGCCCTCACCGCTCGATACTTACATTGACTTCGACCGAGACTCATTCACGCCCGGCCAGCGCGCCGCCCTCGCGCGCCACTTCCGCGACACATCACGCGGATACGCAATCATTCGCATCCTGAAACCAATAGCGAAAACCGCTGGTCCAGAGGTATCGGCATTTATCGCCGCCGGCTATTTTATGACAGGCGACTTCAAAACGGCATCGACTCTCACAAGCGCCATAACCGCGGCATCCGTCCCGGAAACGATACGCGCTGACGCCTGCCTCACCAACGCCCGCTCATCTCTCAAACTCCACAACTGGGACGGTGCGCAAAAAAAACTCGCTGGGTGCGCGGACAAATACCCTTCGATAGCTCCCGACGCGCTCGAATCACTCGCCTATGTACAGTCAGTCAAGGGTGACGAGGCCAATCGCCTGGCCACTCTCAGGCGGCTGCTGGCAATCGCGCCCCGCAATCCCTCCGCCCCTGACTGGCTCGCCACTATCGCCCGGCATCATCTCCGCTCGGGCAGTATCGCCAATGCCACACCGTTCTACAATTCGATCATCACTGATTTCCCGGATTCCATGGCGATCCCGGAATCACTCTTCTGGACCGCAATCGCGAAAATGTCTTCCGGTGACACTCCTTCAGCGATCTCCCGCATGACGAAACTTCGCGTCGAATACCCCTACTCCTATTATTCCTTCCGCGCGGCCGCACGCCTCTCGGCGATCGGGGCCGATACTCACGGCAGTCCGGATCGTCTGCCTGATTTGTGCCTCAAACAGCTATATCCCGCTACGGACGATTCTCACATTGCCTCTGCTAACGCCCTTCGCCTGCTCGGTATGTTTGCCGAAGCCAATGCGGTTCTCGACTCGGCACCTGCCACACCATCTCTCCCGGCTGCCGAAATACGCTCACGCATCCTTCTCGCACAGGGTAATATTATCGCTTCCGTCAAGGCCATTGAGCTTGAGATACTCGCCAATCCATCGTCGCTCTGCCCCACGCTGTCGCTGCAATCCACATCCGCGCTGCTCTTCCCCCGGTACTACTCCGACCTGACAGCCGAAGCCGCGGCCAACTATTCGCTCGACCCCGCATGGCCCCTCGCCGTCATCCGGCAGGAAAGCAGATTTAAGGCTGACGCCACTTCCCGGTCGGACGCGCGCGGCCTCATGCAGATCATTCCTTCGACCGGCTGCTGGCTCGCAGGCAAATTCTCCATGAAATGCGAGGGACTCGATCTGTATGAGCCTTCCATCAACGTCAGTTTCGGCACCTGGTATCTCGCATATCTCCTGTCAAAATTCAAAAACGAATACCCCCTCGCCATCGGAGCCTACAATGGCGGCCCCGGCAACATGACCCGCTGGCTCGCCTCTTATCCCGTCTCTGACCGCGATGTTTTCGTCGAACTTGTACCACGCGACGAAACCCGTGACTACATCAAAAAGGTCCTCGCCAATTATTACATTTACAAATCACTCCCCTGACACTTTTTTCATCTTGCCATCTACACATTGTTTCCCATAGGGCCGGTTTTTTTGACACTGCTTATCATCTTTAGGGCAATTTGCTGATTTACAACTACATTTTTCACTTTTCTCTACTTTGAAGAAACAAAAAAACATCCTCTTCCGTTATTTATGTGTAAGACAGGGGTAAGTATAAATAACCGGATTTGCTGCCATCCGGGCACCAGCGGGGACATGGCCCCCAGATTATTATTATAAGCAGGGAAGGACAGAGGGTGAAATAATAACACCCGAATCGGTGTATGTTTCATCTTGTGTCATAGCGAAGGTATTGGGGGAAATGATGGACAAGGCAAGAGTCCTGATTGTGGATGACGACGACGAAGTCAGCGGCGCGTTTTTCGACCTGATGGAAGAACTTGACATATATGAACCCCATCGCGCACCGGACGCAACCAGGGCTATCGCCTTGATCGAAAAACATGGAATCGATTTTTTCGATGCCTTCCTGATAGATCAGCGTATGCCCGGCATGACAGGCTGCGACCTCATCAGGAAGATGGTCGAATACGACAGGGACCCGCTCATTTATGTAGTGACCGCAGAAGACGACAACATTGCTCTCGGAATTGCCGAATCATTCGACAGGGAGCGGCTACCCATCAAACACTACGTCTCGAAACCTGTCCCTCGCTCGGTTTTTTCCGTCGATCTCCGCGAGGACATCAAGGATCACAGGCTCAAAAAACACATCTATTCCGTAATAGAACACTCCAACCGTGAAAACCGCGAAATCAACCGCAAGCTGGCCAAAGCAGTCAACAAAATGGAAGAAAGCGATCTCAATGCGGCCAGGATCAACGGCGCAATCTCCGTGATAGCAGCTATAAAACACGAATTCGGCAACTACGCGACCGGAGTGGCAGGCAAGGCATTGTCACTGCAATACATCCTCGAAGACGATGAAGACAGACTCCCGCGTGATGTCATTGAAAAAATCCGCGAAGTCCAGTCCGGCATCGAAGAACTGTCCGAAAAAATCAATGAAAATCTCCGTTTCATGTCAAAAATCATGGGCGATATAGAGGAAGAACCCAGACAAACCCAGATATCCAGAATCATCATGACAGCCATCTCCCGCCTGCGCGACGCAATGACGCGCGCGCGTATCATCATGCGCAACGAATTCGAGTCGGACGTCTCCCTTTCGTGCTACGAGTATTACCTTTCGGAAGCGATCTACCAGATTGTAAAAAACTCCATCGAAGCGATGAAAAACGGCGGCACTCTTCACATCAAGACCGGCCTCGATAAAAACACGGGGAAAGTCGTAATCACAATTACCGACACGGGCCCTGGCATTGCTCCTGATCTGGCGCGGAGAGTTTATGTGCCGTTTTGCAGCGATTCTAAAATCAGCGGCAGAAAAGGCGGCAGCATCGTGTACAGAATAGTCACGGGCATGCACAACGGCAATGTACAAATCACTACCCCGGTAAAGGCTGGTACCGCTGCCACCCCTCCGTCCGGCACCACCGTGACCATCACTCTCCCGGTTTCTTCCAGAGTTATCAACCCATCCGTCATTGAAAGGAGAATGACATGACGCGCGGCAGAGTACTTGTCATCGACGACAACGATCACGTTTGCACCATCCTCAAACAGGGACTCGAACGCAGGGGCATGTCCGTCATCACCGCGAGCAACGCCTGTGATGGAAGCATAAAAGGCTACAGGGGCATGAAAAAAGATGACAAACTCGATCTCATCGTACTCGATCTGAAACTGTCGGAAGAATTTCTCGGGGAAAGCGGTTTCGACATACTCAAGTATTTGTGGGAAGACAGGGAATACGATGTGCCGGTGATGCTCCACTCTGCATTCGTCGGGACACGCGCCTGCAGAGAGGCCATCCACGAGGTCGAAAAACTGTACGGCGGCGGCAGAAAAATCCTCAGCGCCATACCAAAGGGCAATCCGGCGGAACTGATCGAGATCATCACCAATTATCTTGCGAAAGACGCACCTGACCATGAAGAGTAAATGCAGACTGCTGATCGTTGACGATGAAAAAAGCATCCTCGATATCCTGAGAGAGCTTTTTCAACGTGAGGGGTTTTCCGTCTCTACGGCACATGATGGAGAAACGGCCATAAGTCTTTTCAGGGACGATCCCTTCGATGTCGTCCTCACTGACATAGCCATGCCAGGCATGGACGGCTACGATGTAATGCGCCTGATACTCCACGAAAAAAGCACAACTCCAGTCATCCTCATGACTGCCCACGGTGACATCCGAGGCGCCGTTTCAGCGATGAAAGATGGCGCTTCCGACTACATCACTAAACCATTCAATATGGCCGAACCACTCATCCGTGTCGAATCGGCACTTCGCAAGGTCGAAATGGAGCGTACTTTCGAAGAACTCAAGCGGCGCGGCGAAATGCTGCGGCACGCCAAGGCTATCGCTCGAATAGGCGCAAATGTCGCCCACATCTTCGGCAACAAGCTTACCATCATCAAAAATTCCCAGAAGATTTTCGAAAAAACCATCGATCTCCTCCCACAGCTTCTCGACAACTGCGGCGATGCGGAAGTGCGCCGCAAAACGGAATTTCTCCACAAGGACGGCTCGCGCATCATGGCCGACAGCTTGCACTACATCGACGATCTCAACCACACGCTCGACCGCTGGCACAAGCTTTCTACCTTCAGACCCGGAGAGCCGGCCGTACCCGTCAACCCAGTCGAGTGCATGGAGACTGCTCTGCTACTCACCCAGCATGAGACTCACAAGGGCTGCGACATCGACATCGATTTCAAAAAACCGATCCCTTTCATCATGGGCAATTTCAATAACGTCACACGGTTTTTCATAAATCTGATTTTCAATGCTGTAGACGCGACCGTCGCTCTCAAAAAGACGGGGATAAGCAGAAAAGGCGAAATCTTCATCTCCATGCTCCCCGAAACAACTTCCCTGCGTGTTAACATCAGTGACAACGGAATTGGCATCGACAGCGAACTCGCCGGCAGGATCAATTGTCACTTCACGACATCCGAACGCGTTTTCCCACCCGATTGTTTCGGCCTCGAAGACTGCCGCGCGATCATCAGGCAATACCGCAAACACTGGGGGACCGCCAATCTGTCATTCGACAGTGACGGGCCGTGTCAGGGATCAGTCTTTATGATCACTTTCCCGGCAATCGAATGATCTGCCGGCACATGCAAGGCGCCGGCAGGACTGGATATGGTAGTATTATGAATGATCACTTCAGAGAGCCGCAAACTGGTTTTATTACGTCAGACACCTCAAAAGCGCCTGACATCGAGCTGAAAGGCTGCGAGGTCATACTGCTCGTCGAAGACGATGCGGCACTGCTCCATCTCATCGCCACATCTCTCACCAAACATGGCTACACTGTAATCTCGGCGCGCAACCCGCTCGAACTCCTGAGCCTTTACGCAAAGTCCAGCGTCAGCGCGGACCTCCTGCTGACCAATGTGGTCATGCCGGATATCAGCGGCAGCGAGCTTGCCCGGCGTGTCGGGGAGATTACCCCTGATGTCAAAGTCCTTTTCATGACCGGATGTCCACGTGACAGGATCAGCAATCACGGCCTTATGCAAAATGCCGGCAATTTCATCGAAAAACCATTTTCTTCCACAACGGCCCTTGTCAGGATGATACGAACATTGCTCGACCCGCCCGGGGCAGAACGTGTCAAAACGACTGGCCGCACAGATGCCACCAGCCTGAAATTGCTGATTATCGAAGACGAATGCGCCATAGCCAAAATGCTGAAAATCTTTTTCGGCAGAAAAAAAATCCCGGTCACTGTTGCAAAAACCGCCCGCGAAGCGGTGGATTTTCTCAATTCGGACGAAGTGTTCGACGCTGTGATACTCGACCTCGGACTGCCGGACAGTTCAGGTCTGCCTCTTTATGAGGAAATCGACCGGCTCTGTCCCCAGACCCCCATCATCGTCTCTTCAGGTGATCACAACCCCGAAATCATCGCCCGCACCGAAGCCAACCCCGCTCTGCGTTTCTATATGATGAAACCTTATGACAACAACTCTGTCCTTTCCATGCTTGACGCCATGCTGCCTGCGTCGAATACACGTTCCGGCCTGATACCTCCGTCCCATCCTGTTTGACATCGTTTATTCCTGAAGCTATATTATTCAGTTAATTGTTGGAAAACGGCGTAACGCTTCGGTTTTTTACGTGCCAGATGCGCACACCGTAGCCGATGCAAAAACAAAGGAGCGTTTCAATGGCTGAACAGACGGACAACACTACCCTACTCACCCCGGACGGGTACAATAAAATCACCGAACTTCTCGAACATCTCAAACGTGATCACAGGGCGGAGATTCGGGAAAGAATGCAAAACGTCCAGAAAGCCGGCGGCGGCGAAGTCTCCGAAGACCCCGAATTCGAAGAAATCAAAAAAGAGCAGGCCATGCTCGAAAGCCGTATCGCTCACCTCGAAAATATCGTGCGCACCGCCCGCGTACTCGACGACAGCGAGATTTCTACCGACCGCGTCGGTATCGGCTCGAAGGTTTTCGTGAAAAATCTCCGCACCAACGAAAAAGAGCAGTACACCATCCTTTCGTCGATGGAAGCCGATCCGGAAAACAACAAAATCTCTGATGTATGCCCCGTGGGCCGCGCCCTGATGCGCGCTAAAAAAGGCGACCTCGTCACGGCCGACACTCCTGACGGACCCATGAAATATCTAATCAGCGCAATCAAAAAATGACCGTTCATCACCGCTCCGCCATTGTTTCCCCGCGGAGCGGATCAGGACGCACCTCCGCAAAAAGGACCGTGTTTTATCATGTCATCCGAATATGATCTCTCTCAGCAGCCAAGGTATGAAAAGCTTCAGAAAATCGCCGATCTCGGGTTCCGCTCCCACGTCCGCGCATTCGATCGCACTCACACAAGCGGCGATATCACCGACAACTACGACGAACTCAATGTATCGGAACAAATCGTAAAGGTCGCTGGCCGCGCAAAAACCATACGACGCATGGGCAAGGCTTCTTTCGCCGATCTCCACGACGACAAGGGTAAAATCCAGGTCTACATCAAAAAGGGTGAAATCCCCGAAGACAAATACGGACTTTTCACACTGACCGACATCGGCGATATCATTGGCATCACCGGCAAAGTGTTCAAGACAAAAACCGGCGAAATCACGGTAGTCGCCACCGACTTCGATCTACTCTCCAAAAGCCTGCGCGAATTGCCCGAAAAGTGGCACGGCCTCAAGGATGTCGAAATCCGCTACCGCCAGCGTTATGTCGATCTCATCGCCAATCCCGACGTTAAATATGTCTTCAAAACCCGATCGATGATAGTGCGCAGTATCCGCGACATGCTCCATGACCGCGACTTCATGGAAGTCGAGACACCCATGATGCAGTCAATCCCCGGCGGCGCGCTCGCCCGACCATTCATCACCCATCACAACGCCCTCGACATCGACATCTATCTCCGCGTGGCTCCCGAACTTTATCTCAAACGCCTCGTAGTCGGCGGCTTCGAACGCGTTTTCGAGATCAACCGCTGCTTCCGCAACGAAGGCATCTCCACACGCCACAATCCCGAATTCACCACCATCGAGCTCTATCAGGCATACGCAGACTACCACGACATGATGGACATCACCGAACTCCTCATATCCGAAACATGCCACAAAATCCACGGCACATACGAAATCGAGTATCAGGGAAAATCCCTGTCATTCGCCCGCCCCTGGCGCCGCCTCCGCTGGTTCGACGCCATTCAGGAGCACTTCCATCCGGACATTTCCATCGACACTCCTCGCGAATGTCTCCTCGAAATCTGTGCCGAAAAAGGCCTCAAGGTCGATCCCTCCCTTTCACACGGAAAAATCACTGAGGAAATCTTCAGCGAAGTCGTCGAACCCCTTCTCTTCCAGCCCACTTTCATCTACGACTATCCTACCGATATTTCGCCCCTCGCTCGCCAGCGCGAGGACAACCCCGCGCTCACGGAACGTTTCGAACTCTTCATCGCCAATTTCGAGGTCGCCAACGCATTCACCGAACTCACCGATCCCATCGAACAGATGCGCCGCTTCGAGGGACAGCAAAAGGAACGCGATGCCGGCGATGCCGAAGCGCATACCATCGACCACGACTTCGTGCGCGCACTCCAGTTCGGCCTCCCACCCACGGGCGGCCTCGGCATAGGTATTGACCGACTCGTCATGCTGCTCACTGATTCGTCTTCCATCCGGGATGTCATTTTTTTCCCGATGCTTCGCCCCGAGTCCGGCGTCGACCCGGAATAATCACATAGAGCGCCAACTCCGCCGCTCCCCAACACTGCTGTTTCCCCGAATTCAGCAATAGAATCCGGCTGTTAATTTTCACCGCAAAGGAGCCTACGTCATGGGAACACTCATTGACGGAAAAGCCATTTCCGCCGCCATCAAGGAAGAAATCGCCACGAATGTCGCAGCCCTGAAATCAGAAAAAGGCATACAGCCGCACCTCGCGGTAATCCTCGTCGGCGATGATCCCGGCTCACAAATATACGTCGGCATCAAAGAGCGCACGAGCGCCGCCGTTGGCATCAAATCCACCACACACCGTCTCCCCGGCGACTCGACTATGGACGACCTCCTCACCCTCGTCCGCCGCCTCAACAACGATCCTTCTGTCCACGGCATCCTCTGCCAGCTCCCTCTTCCGAAACACCTCGACGAAATACCGGTCATCCACGCCATCGCTCCCTCTAAAGACGTTGACGGTATCCATCCACAGACAGTCGGCAGTTACACCGCCCTCAAAAAATACTCCGATATCAAATCCTCCGGTCTCTTCCTCCCCTGCACTCCCCACGGGATCATGGAACTCATCACCCGAACCGGCGTCACGATTTCCGGCAAAAACGCAGTTGTCATCGGTCGCAGCAATATCGTAGGCAAACCCATCTCCACTCTTCTCATGAGCGCGGACGCTACCGTAACCATAGCCCATTCGCGCACAAGCGACCTTCCCGCCGTGTGCCGCCGCGCCGACATCCTCGTCGCTGCCATCGGCATCCCGCGATTTGTCAAGGGCGACTGGATCAAGCCAGGCGCCACCGTCATCGATGTCGGCTCCAACCGCACCGAATCCGGGCTCTGCGGCGATGTCGACTTCGACTCGGCACTGCCTGTGGCGGCTCACATCACACCGTCTCCGGGCGGCGTCGGCCCCATGACTGTCGCCATGCTCATGCAAAACACACTGACTGCCGCTGCTATGTTGCGCCCGTGATTATGGATGACGTATTGTCAGGCTGAAAAATCCGGTCCAGTCTGATGAGCGCACACCACCCGCAATAAACCATCAATACGGTCAGCTATTTTCATCTTGCAGAGCGAATGCCGTATCTAAGTTTCACTGATAATCATAAAAGATTATTTTCTACTCAACTTTTAAGCATTCGCAGCCGATATAGGAATAGAGGGGTAGCATGTTTCGCGCAAGTGAAACATGCTTATGTATATGTATTGAAGTGCCCGCACATGGCGTGCAGGCCAGTTGTATTGAGGTACACGGAAGTATCAACAGGAGTCAATACACAGCACGGAGGCTGGGATTATGGTTGTCATCAACACTAACATCACGTCAATGCAGATCAGCAACATAGCACGACAAAGCGAGCTCAATGCAGATACATCCATCAGACGGCTGTCGAGCGGCCTTCAGATAAACAACGCAGCCGACGACCCCTCGGGCATCGCCATCACGGCAGGCATGTCCGCACACCTGCACGGCATCAACATCGCCATGGCAAACGTACAGGACACCATCAGTCTCGTCCGCACGGCCAGCTCTGCCACAAGCACAATCATCGAAAATGTCACATCTATCCGCAATCTCGCCCTCCGGCTCATGAATCAGGCCACACTCAGCCTCAATCCCAACTCGACAGGCGCCCTGCCCCATACCACATCCGACTCGGTCAGGATACACGACGAAATCATCAGGCTGCGCGGTAACATCAACTCACTCGCGGCTGCAGCCGACTTCAACGGCAAAGGCGGCACGCTTGGCATCCTCGGCGGGGTATACCAGCCTGGCCAGGCTGCGCAGGTCGGCGCGGACAACAGCTCCGACAACGCCCTCTCCATATCGCTCCCCGACATCCTCAGCGGACTGCTGTCATCAGTCCCCTCAGACATCATAAGCGCACAGATCGACCCGCCTCCCACAGCCACAAGCGAAGCGTGGGTAACATGGGCGGGCGACCTCGTGTCAAAATGCGACGAACTCCTCCCTACCTCTGGCGCCGGTGATTTCGGACTCCCCACCCTCTACACCGCTCAGGCACAGCTCGGCGCCCTTGACAACCGTCTCAACTCCATCCTCGATGATCTCAACATCGAATACGTCAATCTATCCGCCGCACAGTCCCGTATTTCCGACGCCGACATGGCCGCTGAAATCTCCAACTGGACAAAATACGGCGTAACCCAGCAGACCGCCAACGCAGCCGCCTCTTATGCGGGCAACTCCGCAAAACTCACCATCCAGCTTCTCGATGTCATTTCACGCTGATCCCCTAATATTTCACATAAATCCCGGGCCGTTTTGCAGAAATCGCGAAACGGCTTTTATTTTGTTTCATTTTCGACGAAATCCACGGTATTTTTGAAAAGTATGTGGCATTATTCACGAACACGCGGTATACTATGTAAGGATGTTAGCGGAAAGGGTGGCATCTACATGCTCCGTCACCCATATAAATCATACTAAACGAAGAAAGATCATGTAGCAAAAAGGGGAGTAATTCAACATGCAATGTCCATTTCTGATCGAATGTGGAAAACCGCTCTGTGAAACAGGCGCCTTCGGCATCATCAAACCAACGTCTGCGGATTACAAAAACCACTGCGTCAACAGAACCTACTATCACTGCAAAGTCTACAAAGCCAACACTGGCACCGGTACCATCGACCCGCAAAAGTGCGCTGCGGAAATCACTGCCAGAAAAGTCAAATACTAACCAACATCCCGGCACGCCGAATCTGAAACCATCCACGTAATACATTGGATGGTTTTTTGCGTTGTGCGCATCCACACCCTGTTATTTCACCGGAGCAACATCATACCGCTCATCTTCCAGGAAATTACGATGGACAGATTCAGGGCAATCCCCAGACGAATTCTCTGGAATTGACTATTTTTATCTTTCCAGTTGCCGGATCGGCTTCGACAACAAGTCGGTTGAGCGGTTTTACACGGGTGCTGCCAGTCATGTAACTGCGAACGCCATAGAATGACTCGGAGTTGGAAAAGATATGATTGTGGCCGAAAAATCCAGCCACGATGTTTTTGTGTGACTGGACAAGCGACTTGACATCGCCGTCAGCAAATTCGCCAGAGTCATATTTGTAATTCGAGGGAGGCTCATGGGCAAACAGCAGCACCGGCATGGCGGTGTCGATCTGTGTGCGAAACCACTCGAACTGGTCGCGGCCCATACAATGTCCGGCGGCGGTTTTCGCGAGACAGTGATACTGATTGAGCAATATGAATCTGAAACCCTTGTGGTCGAATGCCATGTAGCCCTTTTCGCCAATTGCGCCGGGACCGAGTTTTTTGTAAAAAAGCGCCGAAACGTCATCAGGGGCGAATGCGTACTCCATGTCGTGATTGCCCTGAAGGACTTTCCACGGGACCTTGAGCTGGTTGAGGATGTCACGGGCGATGTCAATGTGGCAGGTGTTTGTGGCATAGTATTCGATGGGTTTGAAAAAATTGTGGACGAGGTCGCCCGTGATGACGACAAGATCAGGCTGTGGATCGAGTGCATTGAGTGCTTCGACTGATGCCCTGAGATTGGCAGCGGTGTTGTAGATGGCTTTGTTGTAGGGGTCCTGTGGATTATCGCCGCGTTCGCAGCACTGGTATGTGCCGTCGATGACGTGTGTGTCGCTGATGATGGCAAATCTGAATTTTCCGTCAGCCTGCCCGGTGGCTGAGACGGTCTGGGCGGCGAGTACGGCGATCAGGAGTGTCAGACAGGCGAACATGCGATGAAACGATCCGATATTCATGGAAATCTCCGAATGATGGACTGGCGGCCGCCTGATGTGGCAGCGATGGTAATTGTACATCTGCATGTCATGGGTTTGCAATGATGAGGCATGGTGAGACGATGACGGATGAGCCCTCGCGCAAGGCTATTTGCCGGCGAAGGATTCGAGTTCGCGGATCATGGCCTTGATTTCGCCACGGTCGGCGATGTCGTGGGCGAATTCGAGATATGTGGAAAAATCTTCGATTGCGAGATCGAACTGTCCGGTTTTCATGTATGCCTTGCCGCGAGTTTTATATGCAGAGATAAACGCTGGATGATATTTGATGCAGATGGAGTAGTCGTTGGCAGCCTGCTGGAAATTGCCGGCCTCGAAGTGAGCGCTTGCGCGGCGGCACAGGACAAGGATATTGTCATCGTGGAGCGCCGCGTTGTTATAACATTCGATCGCTTTTTGCAGATCGCCGCAGTCGAAGTAGACATCACCGAGTTTCTTGTGCGCAAGGGAGTAGTCGGGATTGATGGCGAGAGCTGATTCGAGGTCGGTGATGGCATTGTCGCTCCGGTCTGCTTCGGAGTACACGAGAGCGCGGCGGTAATAGGCGATAGCTGATCGTGGATCGTGTTCGATGAGTACGGTATAGTCGGCGATGGCGCGGTCGAAGTCCTGTATTTCATTGAAGGCCGAAGCGCGGCGGAGTATAGAGAAATTGTCGGCGGGGCTGATCGCGATGGCACGCGAGTAATCCTCGATTGCCCTTTCGTATTCGCCGGCGGAAAAATATGCGTTGCCGCGCAGTTTATACGGGAGCGCGTTGCCGGGTGCGAGAGCGATGGCAGCGTCGAGATCGGCTATTGACAGAGAGTCATCGCCAAAGTCGAAGTAAGCGTTGGCTCGACCGATATAAGCGGCAAAATTGCAGGGGTCAATGGCTATGACAGCGGAAAAATGTTCGATGGCCTTGTGAAAGTCGAGTTCGTCGGCATAAATAAACGCCTGCGCAGTGTAAGCCGTGACGAGAAGACTGCCGATGATCCTGGCTGCCGGGACATTTCTGGAGAGTGCATCGCTGAAGACTTCGAGCAGGACTTCGACAGCCTCTTCGTATTTTGACTGAGCGATAAGGGCTTCTGCCTGTTGTATCTGCTGGTGATAGTCCATTACGGAAGATACCCCTTCGGAAACGATACCGGAGACGGCGAAGAGGCGGGGTGCGCGAGGCGGGCCGTGTTCCGGTTATTGCCGCCTGAAACGATAGTCCATTCAAATGAGATTATATGGCAAGGGGCAGATAATGTACACAGTAGCCTTACATGAAAACCTGTCGCGGCATGTCTTTGTAATTTTCGAAGATGTCGTTGAAAATGCCTTCGATTTCAGTGAATGTGGAAACGATCCGGGGGTCGAAGTGAGCTCCGCTGTCCTGTATGATGGTAGCCACTGCATCATCGTGCGACCATGCGTCCTTGTAGGGGCGGACCGATCTGAGAGCATCGTAGACATCCGCGACCGCGACGATGCGGGCGGAAAGCGGGATATCTTCGCCACGAAGTCCGGCAGGATAGCCAAATCCGTCGAAGCGTTCATGGTGATGACAGGCGATATCCGCGGCCATTTCGAGAGTCGGACGGTCACGAAGAATCCTGTGGCCGAGTGATGTGTGGGTTTTGATGATTTCGAATTCTTCCACCGAAAGTTTCCGTGGAGCGAGCAGGATATTGTCAGGTATGCCGACTTTGCCGATGTCATGCAGTGGCGCGAATAGTTCGATATCGCTGACAAATTTTGCCGGTGCGCCAAGCTTCCGGGCTATATGCGAGACATATTCGGTCATGCGTTTGAGGTGAAAGCCCGTTTCGCTGTCGCGTGTTTCGGCAAGTTCGGTAATAGCTCGATAGCACTCGACGCGCACGCGAAATTCTTCTTCGCGGATATCGGTGACATCGACGGGCATGGTGACGTATGCGATGATGTCTCCGAGGTCGCTGACGATCGGATTGGTATAGACATGTATCCGTTTGAGCCTGGAGTCTTTCGTGACATGGGGGATTTCCTCTTCCCACGATCTGAGGGTGCCGCGGGTGATTTTTTCGCGCAAGGCCGCAAAAACATTGTCATGATGTTCGCCCGAGATGCCAAGATCGTAGTAGACATCACGGCCCGGATCGAGCAGCGAGACGAAATCGGTATTTTCGATAGCGGACGAGGATGAGGAAAACATTTTTTCGAGAGCGCGGTTGGAGTGGATGATCCTGCCGCTGGGGTCAGTGATCAGTACGCCGTGTACCGAGTGCTGGAATGCCTGGTAGTACATTTCGCGCTCCTGATTGCTGCGAGCGAGGTCAAGGGCATATTCCTTGAGCTGGTTGTTTTTCTCAGTGAGGATTTCCTCATAGCGTATGAAGCGCAGACCGGCCTCGATGCGCGAGCGGAGTTCGGCATTGTCCGGCGGTTTGTTCTGGAAATCGAAAGCTCCGGAGTCGAGGCCTTCGACGATGTTTTCCTCGCGGTTTTTGGTGGTCAGCAGGATGGTGTAGACGAAGCTCGATTTCTGTGGATTGCGCTCGTGGCGTTCCTTGAGTTTGCGGCATATTTCGACGCCGTCCATGCCCGGCATCATCCAGTCGAGCAGTGCTATCTTGGGCGGGGTGCGGTCAGAGAGTATCTGCCATGCCTCGATCCCGTCCTTTGCCGTGACAACCTCGAATCCCCACTCTCTGATTTTTTTCGTGACGATCGTCCGCATGATGGCATCGTCGTCTGCTACCAGTATCGTGAACGGTGTGATGAAACTCATGTGCCTCGCACCCTGAAACCCCGAATCTTACCATTATCCATATCTATTGTATTAACAGAAAAACGTGAAAAATGTTTACGATTTTATCAAAAAGCCCCCAAGCGCCGTAATCCCCCGTACTTTTAGCCTGTCGTTCGCGAAGGAGCGTATCTGGTTGAGTCAATAACAGGCTCTGTCTACATGGTGAACAGACACCCTATCTTGAATTGGTGACTTTGTAGAGGCGCAGAGGCTGCCCCTTGCCCTTTAGTGGCTTTTCGCCTAAGTCGATAGTTTCGACGAGAGCCTTGACCGTGTCATAGACGTACTGGCTGATGACGATTTCGCCGGGGCCGGCCTGAGACTGGAGACGCGAGGCGATGTTGACGGAGTCGCCGATGGCGGTGTAGTCCTGACGCACGCCCGAGCCGAAGGCGCCGATGAAGACTTCGCCCGTGTTGATGCCGACGCCCACGTCGATCTTGACTTCGCCTTTGCGGGCGCGTATGAGATTGATACTGTTGAAGGTGCGTACTATGTCGAGTCCGGCGCGCACCGCCGCGGCGGGGTGATCGGCGAGATTGCCGTCGATGTTGAAGATTGCGAGCACTGCGTCGCCGATGAATTTGTTGACCGTGCCGCCGTGTCTGATGACGACCTGAGTGACGTTGGTATAAAAGTCATTGAGCATCGACGAAAGCTCTTCGAGCGGTATGGTTTCCGAGATGGTGGTGAAACTGCGGATGTCGGTGAAGAGGATAGTCATGTTTTTGCGTTCGACGATGAGACTGTCACTCGAGCCGGTTTTCGATATCTGTTCGACGGCGGTTTTGTCCATGAGGCGAGAGAGTCTCATCTTGGCGCCTGCTTCTGGGTTGATGCGGTTGAGCGCCTGCTGGTATTTGTCGAGTTTGGGTGTTATGCCGAGTTTTTCGACGATGTCGATTGCGTTTTTGAGCATGACGGTGGCATCCTTGACGGATGCGGAGTTGGAGTGAAGTATCGAGAATTCATAGTAGGTTTCGGCAAGTTCGACGCTGCCGCCAGTGGTTTTCTCATAGGTGCGCAGAGCGTCCTCAAAGTCACGGCGGGCGGCTGGCAGGCGGTTGGCGTCGCGGAGTATGACCGCACGTACGGAAAGGAGCTTGGCCATGTCGAGGGGCTGACGGCGGGCGGAGAAACATTCGGAAGCCTGCGCGCAAAAGTCGGTGGCGCGCTTGATGTCGCGGCGGTGTGAGGCGCAGAGGGCGAGCTCGAGCAGCACTGTGCCCTGCATGGGCAGGTTGCGGACTTCGCGGAGAAGGGCGAGGCTTTTGTTGAGATACTCGGTGGCTGAGTTGACACGGTCGAGCAGCCGCTGGATCATGCCGAGATGGTAGTAGGAAAAGGCGAGGCCGTGTTTGCCGCCCTTGCGTTTTACGATGTTGAATTCTTTTGTGTAGAGTTCTTCGGCCTTGCCGTATTCTTCGTTGATGTGGCAGATGCGCGCCTTGGAGCTGTATATCATCGGCAGGTCGGTTTCGATGCCGAGGCGTTCGAGAATTTTCGTACTTTCGTCAAAGAAGAAAACAGCTTTATCGAAGCTGCCCGTGCGGGAATTATTGTCGCCGAGGCTTTTGTAGATGCGTGCCATTTCATAGGTTGCGCCAAGTGATTCTGCGATGTCGAGTGCGGCGTTGAGTTCGAGTTCGCCGGTTTCGCTCTCGCCGGTTTCCGAGAGGAAATCGCCGAGCATGCGATGAGTCTCTGCAAGAACGAGGTGCGCCGGGGCTGAGGAGAGGAGGCGTTTTGCGATACCGTAGTCGCGGAGAGCCTCCTCGGGCTGCTGGTCACGCATGGCGAGGTACCCGAGTTGATTATAGATGCGTGCGCGGGTGATGGCGCGCCGGGGCGTGTCAGGGAGGAGTTCGGACATGTCGAGTGCTTTTTCGAACAGGGCAAGGCCTGACTCATTGTCGCCGGATTTAGCCTTGCAGAGGCCGAGCAGATAGAGGCCTTCGATGTGGCCGGGGAGGTAATCACCGGATTTTGCCTTGTCGATAGCGTCTTTTGTGACGCTTTCGGCACTCTCGTAGTCTTTTCTGTTTATGTGTATTTCGCCTGTGCCGGTAAGGCATGGTACGACAGCGGAGGGATCCGTGATTTCATGTTTGCCGAGTAGTTCGATGGTGGATGCGAAGAGCTTCTGGGCTTTTTCCCACCGGCCCCGGATCGCGAGGAGATTGGCGAACCGCAGGCGGTTCTTGACAATGTGGGACAGAAACACGGCATTCTGGGGCAGGCTTTCGAAAAAGGGGACCGCGCGGTTCATCAGCATGAGCTGATCGTATACCCTGCCGTTTTCGGTGGCTGACGCGATGTGTTCGTCGAGCAGTTTGGCGGCTTCGTTGAGTGATCGGGCGGAAATCTGTTTTGAGCCCATGTCGCCGGCGATGGTCGCGAGCAGGACGGAGAGTTCGAATTTCACCACGACCTGCTCGCAGGCGGAAGGCTCCGCGAGCGCGGCGGCGCCGCTTTTGAGCGCCTGGACGGCAAGGTCGGATTTTCCATAGGCTGACATGAGGGCAGCCGTCGCGAGCGCTATGGATGCGCGACACAGGCCGCTGTCGGAGCCCGGGGTTTTGGACAGCGCGGTGAGGAACTGCTTTGCTGCCGTGAGATCGCCCGTCCTGACGAGCAGTGCGACGATTTCAGCTCCGATCACGATGCCATATTCGGGATTGTCCCCGAGGTGCTCTGTAGCTATTGCATAAGCTTCCTGAAAGGCTTTGAGTGATCGCGCGTTGAGATTGCGTTTTCCCTTCATCCAGGCAAGGTGAGCGAGGGCGGCAAATCTCTTCTCGGCAACTTCGCGCGAAGAGTCGGATGTAGTGTCTTTAAACCTGTCCCTGAGCGATGCCACGGTGTCGCGCAGCAGTGCTATCGCCTCATCCTGGTCGCCCGATGCGAAAAGTTCGAGTGCGGATGCGATATTGGTGTCGATGTCGAGCAGTCCGCGCCCGGTATGGATTTTCTTGATCTGTACCGCTTCAGGTGTCACTGCCCGATTACCCCGCTGTTGCTGGCATAAATCTATGCCATGCAAGCCAGTGATTATTGTAGCACATTTTGTTTATGTTGCTCACGCGCCGGAGATGTATTGTGAACAGCAGGATAAAAAGTTCATCCGGGGATGTACTGGCGAAACGGCACGGGAGACAGTTGCATATGAGAGAACCGGCCCTCACCCCTGCGTCTGAAACTGCTCCTGCCGGCGGATTACCGACTGGAACGAGCCAAGCCCGGCGAGCGCTCGGGCAGCGCCGTGGATGTGCTGCACATAGTCGGCATTGCCCGGCCAGTTGTCCCTCACGATCTCCTCGTCGAGCTGCCCGATCAAATTGACGACAGAGTACACGAGATACGCGATCACAAACACTTCATCCATGAATGCGACCGGGCCTACGAGTTGCGTGAGGATGAGTTCCGTCGGCGCAACTATATAGGCGGCAAGCACGCCGATGCGTATTTTTTCGCCGACCGGCACGCGCGGATCGATTATGAGGTTCCCCACGAACATCACGAGGTTGGGCAGCACTTCGATTACTTCGAGAATGACTTTAGAGATTTCATAGGCATCGTCCTCATGGGGACGGCCCGTGATCGAGGAGACCATTTCGGAAAACTTCAGCGCCGCCCGCGTGTTTGAGCTTTCGATCGACTCTCTGAGCCTGTCCACAATTTTCTGCCTCACGCTCATGCCTTCGCCTCCGTCATGCCGCTGGCCCCGTTTCATGCCCTCACACGGCAAATTATTATTTACTCACTCTTCAATTAGGATATAATGATTGGGCTTGATAATCAACTTGGAGCGACGCAAAATGTCGAATACTGACGCAACTGCCACACAAGCTCCCAAAAGACGGCTCGGATTCGCCACCACGATGCTTTACAGCATCGGCAATATGTCGGGCACTCTGGTTTCCATGCCCGTCGGCATGTATCTCATGTACTACTACTGCCCCCCCGATCAGGACAAGCAGCTCATCAGCATTTCCGTTATGACCGCCCTGATCTTTTTCGGCCGTTTTTTCGACGGATTCCTCGAACCCATCGTCGGCTACTACAGCGATCGCACGAAAACCCGCTGGGGACGGCGCATCCCATTCATCGCTGTCGGCGGACTGCCCCTCGCGGCATTTTTCATCATGTACTGGTACCCGCCGTTCGCACCTAACACATTCGCGATGGGCGCTTATATCCTCATCGTCAACACATGCTTCTGGTCATGCATCACGCTCGTATTCTGCCCATACCTCGGCCTGCTGCCCGACATCGCCCCGGAAGGCAAAGACCGCCTCGTAATAAGCCAGCTCATGCAGGTATTCATGTTCGCGGGCACCGCCATCGTACTACTACTGCAAAGCAAGTTCACCCCGATCTCCGAAAACCCATGGATATTTATCGTCATGGGCGGCCTATGCCTCATCACGATCTATTCCACAGTCTTCGGCGTCAAGGAAAAGGAACTGTCCGTCGTGCGCGAAGACGAGGAAGACTACAGCCTGCTCGAAGCCCTCAAATGGACATTCACCAACAAGGCATTTCTCATCTACCTCATCAGCACACTCTTCAACCTCCTCGGCACCCAGACACTCCAGAACGGCCTCATGTACATAGTCACTGTCATCCTCGGGCGAAAGGAGTCCGACATGATCCAGTACTTCGGCATCCTCATCGGCTCGGTCTTCGCATCATTCTTCATCATACAGAAACTCTGCGAAAAGTACTCCAAGAAAACCGTCAACATCCTCTGCTCGGTACTCCTCGGACTTATGCTCCCCCTCGAATACCTCCTCACACAGCCCGCTATCTTCGGCATACCCACTACCACCCTGTCATACATCATGTTCATCTTCCTCGGATTCCCCTTCGCCGGCCTTATGTGCCTCGGGCTCCCCATCCTCGCCGACATCGCCGACTATGACGAAAAACTCCACGGCCGCCGCCGGGAAGCCATCTTCTTCGGCGCGCAGGGCATCCTCCAGAAATTCGTCATCGCCTTCACATTCCTCATCCAGGGCCAGCTCTTCAACATCTTTGGCTATGCCAAGGACAACCCTCTCGGAGTCCAGCTCCTCGGCCCCGTCACCGGCGCATTCGTACTCCTCGGCGCCCTCGTATTCGCATTTTATCCGCTCAACGAAAAAACCCTGACGATCGAACCCTCCATCTTCGCACGCCGCCGCGCATCAAAATACCCAGGCTGAAACAGGACAACCACCACCCATGAAAATACTCCTCATAAACCCACCCATCCGCGAATGGGCAAAACCCAACTGCTTCCCCTCAGGACTCGGCTATCTCGCCGCCACCCTCACCCGCGCCGGCCATGACGTCGAAATCTTCGACATCAACGTACACCGCCCAACTGACGCCGAATTCGACGCCCGCATCGCCGCGTCCGACTACGACCTCTGCGGCATCGGCGGCCTCATCACCATCTACGCCACCATCAAACGACTCGCCACCCGCATCAAGACCATCCACCCCGGCCGCCCGCTCATCATCGGCGGCAGTTGCGCCACTTCCGCTCCACACGTCACTCTCACCAACACTCCCGCCGACTACCTCTGCATCGGCGAAGGCGAAATCACACTCGTCGAACTCGCCGGCGCACTCGCCTCCGGCGGGCCAATCGACACAATCCCCGGCATCTGGCGGCGGGACTCTTCCGGCAACCCCGTCGCCAACCCTCCGCGCGGCTACATCAAAAACATCGACACTATCCCCTTTCCAAAATGGGACCTGTTCGACTCCGACATCTACGCCATCAATCCCATCGGCGCCGTCAACGTCAACAAGTGGATCGACGGCTCTTCCTCAGACGAAAACATCCGCCGATCCTTCAACATCATCTCGTCGCGCGGCTGCCCCTACAAATGCACCTACTGCTACCACGACTTCATGGGCGCCTCCTACCGCTTCCGGTCGGCAGAAAACATCTTCGAGGAATTCGTCCTCCTCAAGGAAAAATACAACGTCGAATACATCCACTTCAACGACGACTGCTTCATCGTCAACCGCGAAAACGTCCTGCGGTTCTGCGACATCCTCATACGCGAAAACATAGGCGTCGAATGGGGCTGCGCGGGCCGCGTCAACCTCATGAGCGAGCCCCTCATCGAACGCATGAAAGAGGCCGGCTGCGTCATGCTCTGCTACGGCATAGAGTCCGGCAGCCCCGAAGTGCTGCGCCGCTGCCGCAAAAGCGTCAATGTCGAACAGGCCAAGACAGCCATCCGCATGACACAGAAGATCATGGGCTGGGCCGACTGCTCATTCATTGTCGGACTACCCGGCGAAAACCGCGACACTCTCCGCGAAACAGTCGACTTCTGCAAAGAACTCGGCCTCGCCCCCGAAGTGTTTTTCTTCGCCACTCCCTACCCGGGCACCGAACTCTACACCATCGCCCGCGACATGGGCGCCATCCCCGACGAAGAGGCCTATATCCTCACTCTCGGCGAACAGGGCGAAAAAGTTCGCATCAACTTCACGGACTTCTCAGACGACGAGCTCAACGAGATAAAAATAAATCTCGTCCGCGAGCTCAAAGCATGGAACACAATCACCCACGAATAGATTTTATATAGTAAGTATCCAAAACGCCTGCAACCGGGGCTGACCGCCCGGTTTGGGCGTACGCGCCATCTGTGCCAAGCTCAAAAATCATCAGGGCGCGGATCGTACAAAAAGCCGATATGGCTTCGCATACAGGCAAGAAGGTGAAGTATCCATGAAAGTATTCATAGCTGGCGGCACCGGATTCGTCGGCACCAACCTCGTTACACTACTGAGAGAAAAGGGCATAAAAACAGCATGCCTCACACGCGGCCCGCTGCCAGCCGAACTCGAAATGATCAGGGCCACGCCGGTACGCGGCGACATCACCGACCTCGAATCACTCAAACGCGGCATGGACGGCTGCGACGCCGCCATCAACCTCGTCGGCATCATAAAGGAAATCCCCTCACGCGGTATCACGTTCGAGCGCATGCATGGTGTCGGAGCTGAAACATTCGCCCGTGCCGCTGTCGCGGCAGGCATCCCCAAAATCATACACATGAGCGCACTCGGCACCCGCCCCGACGCTGCGAGTCAATATCACCGCACAAAACTTATCGGCGAGCACGCCGTCATCGCTTCCGGCCTCCCCTACACCATATTCCGCCCATCACTCCAGCTCGGTTACGGCGGAGATTTCACCAACATGATGTTCCGCCTCGTAGCACAGGCGCCCATTGTGCCGGTATTCGGCGATGGCAGCTACCTCATGCAACCCATGGATGTGGCCGACACATGCCAGTGCTTCCTGCGAGCCATCTCGACAGATGCTTCCAACTGCAAAACTTACGAAATCGGCGGCCCGGAACAGCTCACATATCTCGAACTCATCGGACTTTTCGAAAAATCAATCGCAAAACGCAAACTCAAGCTCTCCATACCACTGCCACTCGCGCGAGCCATGGTCGCATCCACATCATTTCTGCCTCACGCTCCCATCACCCGAGACCAGTTCACCATGTTACTCGAAGACAATACGTGCGACAACTCACAGGCCGCTGCCGACCTCTCCATGCACTTCTCATACATCGCCCCTCTCCTCTCGGAAATCGCCGCCTCTCTCATGTCTCACGACACAAATCTCAAAATCGGATTTCTGTAACCATCCCCTTGCAGCAGGCAATTCGATCGAGGGAGGGCTGCCGGATATCAGTCCAATGAAAAAGGGGAACCACCCTGTCCGGTGGTTCCCCTTTTGTGTTTCCGTGTTTTGGTTTATGAACCGGTTATAGATCGCAGGCGAGCTGTGCGACAAGGTCGCCGACTTCGCTGGTGGACTTGCCCATGCGGCCGGCGGCGAGTGATGTGATGTGGTTGGCGGTGACATCCATGACAGCTTTTTCGATCTTGGAGCCGATGGATGTGAGTCCGAGCTGGTCGGCCATCATGCCTGCGGCGCAGATTGCGGCAAGGGGGTTGATGATGTTCTGGCCCGTGTATTTGGGTGCGGAGCCGCCGATGGGTTCGTACATGGAGACGCCTTCGGGATTGATGTTGCCACCGGCGGCGATACCCATGCCGCCCTGTATCATGGCGCCGAGGTCGGTGATGATATCGCCGAACATGTTATCAGTGACGATGACGTCGAACCATTCGGGGTTTTTGACCATCCACATACAGGTTGCGTCGACATGAGTGTAGTCGGTTTTGATGCCTGGATATTCGGGAGCTATTTCGTAGAAGGCGCGTTCCCAGAGGTCGAACGCGAAGGTGAGGACGTTGGTTTTACCGCAGAGGGTAAGCTTGTTGTCCTTGTTGCGTTTCTTGGTGTATTCGAATGCGTAGCGGAGGCAGCGTTCGACGCCCATGCGCGTGTTGATGGATTCCTGGATGGCGACTTCGTTGGGGGTGCCTTTGCGGAGAGTGCCGCCGGCGCCGGCGTAGAGACCTTCGGTGTTTTCACGGACGACGACGAAGTCAATATGTTCCGGGCCCTTATCCTTGAGTGGGGTGTAGACACCGGGGTAAAGTTTGACCGGGCGGAGGTTGATATATTGGTCGAGTTCGAATCGGAGGCGAAGGAGAATGCCTTTTTCGAGGATACCGGGTTTGACCTCGGGGTGTCCGATGGCGCCGAGGTAGATAGCGTCGAACTGGCGAAGCGTGTCAGCCGCGCTGTCGGGGAGTACCTCGCCGGTGCGGATGTAGCGGTCGCCGCCCCAGTCGAAAGTTTCGAAGTCGAATGATACGTTTTCTTTTGCCGCGAGGGCTTTGAGGACTTTGAGTCCTTCGGCGACTACTTCTGGGCCCGTGCCGTCGCCGGGGAGTACTGCGATCTTGTAGGTCTTGCTCATTGCCGTTTATCCTTTCGGGTGGACCGGGCGGGCCGGCAGGTCAGTTCTCAAGATAGCCCTTGAGTCGTTTGCTTCTGCTCGGATGCCTCAGTTTTCTTAGCGCTTTTGCTTCGATCTGGCGGATGCGTTCGCGTGTGACGTTGAATTGTTTGCCGACTTCTTCGAGGGTGCGGGTGTGTCCGTCGGTGAGTCCGAATCGGAGTTCGAGGACTTTTCGTTCGCGGTCGGAGAGTGTGTGGAGGACGTCCTGAAGGTGCTCTTTGAGGAGGCTGTTGGAGGCGGCGTCGATGGGGGGTTCGCTGCCCTGATCTTCGAGGAAGTCACGCAGATGGCTGTCTTCTTCTTCGCCGATGGGTGTTTCGAGGGAAATAGGCTTTTGCGAGATTTTCATGATCTCGCGAACTTTTTCCTCCGTGATGCCCATTTCGTGTGCTATTTCGCTTTCTGATGGCTCGCGACCGAATTCCTGCATGAGGTGGCGCGAGGTTTTGACGAGTTTGTTGATGGTTTCGACCATGTGGACGGGTTTGCGTATGATGTCGCCCTGGTCGGCGAGTGCGCGGGTGATGGCCTGACGGATCCACCATGTGGCGTAGGTGCTGAATTTATAGCCCTTGCGGTAGTCGAATTTTTCCACCGCGCGGATGAGGCCGAGGTTGCCTTCCTGTATGAGATCGAGGAAGTTCATGCCGTGTCCGACGTATTTCTTCGCTATGCTTACGACGAGGCGCAGATTGGCTTCGGTGAGTTTCTGTTTTGCCTCTTCGATATTCATTTCGATCTGTTTGGCGTAGAGGATTTCTTCTTCGCCGCTGATGAGGGGGACTTTGCCGATTTCCTTGAGATAGAGGCGGACAGAATCGTCGATGCGGATTTCGCCGGGCATCTTGAGGAGGAGATCGAATTCTTCTTCCGGTTCTTCCTCTTCTTCGATGCTGAATTCGACTTTGACTTCTTCGATGTCCTTTTCAAGCAGATTGGTGCCTTCGTCGTCGAGGATGGCGCCGCCGAGGTCGATAAACTCGTCGAATATGGCTTCGATGTCGTCCGGGTCGAGACTGACCTGGCAGAGGAGGTCGTCTATCTCCTTGTAGTAGACGCTGCCTTCTGTTTTTACCTTGTTGTATAGCTCGTTGATTGCCGGTGCGCGGCGCAAGGCTGAAGATGGCAAATCGGTTACCCTCCCCTGCGGATAAGGTGAAATTCCCGTCTTACTGCCGGGAGCCTGTTGCGTCCTGATGTGGAGTTGTATTTATGTGTCGTTACGTGGCTGTCGTCCATAGTTGTCGGCACTGCTATCAACTGGTTTACCATTTCAAAAATACTCGTCCAATTCATTAAAAATTTCAATACCCACATATATATTTTTTATAACGTGTTTTTACAAAAAAAGCATGATTGTGGTCTCCGGCAGCCGGAGCGACACGAAAAAGCGGCCGCCGCCCTTCGGGTTGCCGCCGCCTGTTTTTTGAATTGTTGCAGCCTGTGGAATGCTATTTTGCCGTGCCATCGAAGAGTGCTTTTGTCTCGAAGCGAACGAAGTCGCCAGCTGCACGGTTGCGCGCCCATACCCACATTTCGCCCGTGTCGGGGCTGAATATGACAGTCTGCACAGTGCCCTTGACCATGACGCCGGGGTCGTGCATCATCGTCATGGCTTTCTGCGGGTCGATTTTTCCGTAGTTTTCGCCAACCATTTCCGTGAGCCGCGCGAAGCGTTCGGGACTGGGGCTCGAACTCATCATATTGCTTGCCTGCGTGTTTTTGCCTGCAAGTTCTTTTGATGTGAAGTGGTTGGTCGAGACGAAGGCATTGTTGGTGAGCGGGACGATGCCGACTGATTTGCCCGTGATTTCCACGACTTCGGCCTTCTGTGTTTTCGCGTCGGCGATGACGATGTTGTAGCCGGCGATGCGTTTCGCTTCGCGCAGCATTTTTTCGCCTTCTTCGACCGATGTGGCATTTGCGATGATGTCGCGCATGAGAATGAGGCCGGGAGTGCCTTCCTTCTCATTTTCGGTGGTCATCGAAAAGTTGAGTTCGGCGAGAAAATTCTTGTCGTTGATGGCAGTGAGGACGCCGCCGAGGCCGGGGTAACCGACTGTGATGAATGAATTGCCGCCGGTGGGTTTGTAGACCGTGACTGTGGTGAATGGGTCGAGTTCCTTGAGTCCGCCGCTTGCCCAGTCGAGATTGCGGCCTTCGATCATGTGCCCGCCTGCCGTGGCGGGTCCGTTGGCGACAAATGTGGAGCAGAGGACAGCGAAGTAGTCGATATGCGCTGCGAGTATGAGCACATCGTCATACGTCAGGCCTGCGCCG
>CAZQSL010000023.1:0-37884 GCA_964595945.1 uncultured bacterium | reverse complement strand
TCGATCTGGGCGTCGCCCGTTATGTTGGCGTAAACCGTGAACGATGGAGTACCCACAAAAGCAATGTTGTTGCTCACCGACTCGATCCTGGGCGTGAACGGCATAGTCGGTATCTGGAAGGAAAAACCCGCGAACGCCGGTGATTGACCGGTCACCGCGAACACCAGTAGCAGTAATGCCAAGTGCTTTCCGTAGATTTTCATGTTATCCCCGTATGATCATATTTATAGTTTATAGTATATCACTACCGCAAAAACCATGCCATGATTTGTGCAAAAATAACACAGGGATTCAAAACGGAATAATTTCCAAATACTACAGATGAGCATGGTTGTGTTTGTGGATGCTCGTCCCTTGCAGACGGCCTTTCCGGGCATATAATCATGTTGTCGCCGGCTAATTTTATTAAGCCGCCAACTTCTTTTCCAAATACCATTGCAAACAGTTCGCGCCAGCCGCACTGTTGCAAACACGCAACAGTGTGTTGCATATTTGCGACAGTATGTCGTCTCACAGACACCCGCGAAAACTCGATAATTGTGTGTGAAGAGCAAAAAAAGTTCATCCAGAGAATGGATGCTTATGTGGCATATACTTGATGATAAAGTGTTTGACTCGACAATGTCATCGAAGGATCTTGCACTTATTTTGACCATCTGAGTTTCAGGGGTACTCAGACAACAGATACCAGCGTGGTTACGCTCGTGGGTATCTATTCAATGTTGATATAAATCAGGTCCGAGTGTTTGCCGGACAGGGCTTCGATCGAGTGCCGGCCGGGGACGAGGGGCATAGTCCACGAAAATGGAGTTGCGACAACAGCACGTGTTTTCCCGTCGATGCGCCATGTTATGCGGTCCGCGCCCTGCGAGGCCGCTGCCCGCAGCACGATCGAACGGTATTGTGGCGGCACTGAATAATCTATCCTGAAACTGTCTCCGTCGCGCGGGTAAATGATCTCGACTGGCCCGATACGGGCGCCTGCGTCAGTGCAGAGTGGGGAGTAGCTTTCCGGCGCGATCGGGATGCCACTTTCGCCAGCCCATTCCCAGTATACCGGAGGATATGATACCATCGTCCTGTCAATGGTGGACACCTGAGGGCATCTTTTCCCTGCGAGCATTCCGGTGCGCGTATCAATGCGAAGGATTCTGTGCCAGTCGCATTCCATTTTGGGTTCGGTGCCTTTGACGAAAATCTCTTCGATGCTGCCCGAGCAGTGTTTGCCTGCGCGCATGCCAGACATGGGACATATCCGGACACGCGTGATATTTTGTGGCGCCTGCATCCACACATTCGACCTCTGCTCCATTGCGGCCTTCATGGCATCGCGGAATATCGGACCTGCGCCGGTGACTCCCGAAATGTTTTTCATCGGTTCGCCGTTGAAGTTGCCGACCCATACGCCTACTGTGACTTCGCGAGTAAACCCCACTGTCCAGTTGTCACGATAGTTGGAAGAAGTGCCGGTCTTGGCGGCGCATCTGAAAGGCAGTGAGAGAGGGCCATAGCGGCCGAAGACCGGAAATCGCGCGTTGCGGTCCGAGAGGATGTCGGAGATGATGTAGGCCGTTGATTCGTCGATCACTCTGCGTCCGGAAGCTGGGACGGGGATGTTTTTGCGGGACCCCGTGGCATAATACCGCACGGCGGTCAGCGGCTTGAGGACTCCGGCGTTGGGAAAGACAGTGTAGGCACGGGTGAGTTCGAGCAGCGAAACCTCGCCGTTGCCGAGCGTGACGCCGAGTCCGTAATATGATGGCGACTTGTCGATAGACGCGAAGTCGAGCTGTTTGAGAAAGTCGACAATGGATGGCGGGCCGAGCCGCATGGCTGTGTGGACAGCCGGTACGTTCATGGAGTTGGCGAGAGCCATCCTGAGCCTGACAGGCCCGCGAAAGGTGCGATCGTAGTTGATCGGCACATAGTCGCCGTCGCCGGTGGTGAAGTGAGTGCGCACATCCGGTATGATAGTCGCGGCGGTATAGCCATGTCTGAGTGCGAGCGAATAAGTGAACGGCTTGAGCGCGCTGCCCGGCTGTCTGCGCGCGAGTGCGCCGTTGACCATGCCCGAGCGCTGCCTGTCGCCATAGGACACCGAGCCTACCATCGCAAGGATACCACCGGATTGATTGTCGATCACGACGACTGCGGCATTAGTCACATTCTCGCGGCTCAGGCTGCCGATGTGTCCGCGCACAATGCGCTCTATCGACTTCTGGAGCGACAGATCGAGCGTTGTGCGGACTTCCGTCGAATCCCTGACAAGTTGCGGATCGGCTACCGCCAGGACATAGTCGCTGAAATGTGGCGCGGCGAATTCGGGCGAATGAATTGCCGGTGAGATTTTTTCTCGAAGAGCGGAAGCGTATTCGGATTTCGAGATCGCGCCGTATTTGAGCATCAGGCGCAGGATTGTGTCGCGGCGGTCGAGCACTCGGGCGGGATGTGTGACAGGATTGTAGTAGCTTGGGGCGCGTGGAAGAGTGGCGAGGAGTGCGGCTTCGGCGAGCGTGATATCCCGGGCGGGTTTGTCAAAGTAGCGGCGCGAGGCGGCTTCGATGCCGTAAGCGCCGTTTCCGTACGGGATGCGGTTGAGATACTGTTCGAGTATCTGCTGCTTTGAAAGATGGGTTTCGAGTTTCAGTGCGAGCAGGGCTTCGCGTATTTTTGCGATGTAGGTCCGGTCAGAAGGGGCCAGGTTGCGTGCGAGCTGCTGAGTGATAGTCGAACCGCCGGACACGACGCGTCGGTAGCGGATATTGAGATAGGCCGCACGAAAAGTCGCTCGCAGATCGACCCCGTGATGAAAATAAAACGAGCGGTCTTCCGCCGATATCGTGGCTGTGACGATGTGCGGTGACATATCCCCGATCGGCACCCATGTTCGTTTGCGAAACCCTTCGCCCGGTTTTTCTCTTAGCGGGATACCCGATGAATCCGTAAAAATCACCGAAGTCTGCCCCGTGATCGACAGCATTGCGCGTGGCGGCGGGATGGCAAGCCAGATCAGAAAAATAGTGATGGGTATGGCAATCAGGCAGACTGATACGCGCGCCGCATTTTTAATGCGCATAGTGATCCTGCACTTCAGATGCCGCCTGTACATTTTCAAATGCCCATTATCCTGGATTCGCGCTCTTCGAACAATATGACGTATTGTACACGCTGAAAGCCCGGCTCGCAATTCTACCGCAAGGGTAGCCAGTCGGGACGTCGGACAGGAGAATCAAATGACGGGTGTCTTGAAATAATCAAACTGAAAGTGAACTTAGCGGGCATTCACAATGGCAATGGGGATATAATTGCAGCGGCAGCTGGCAGCAAACCGGTTTCGCCGCCCGGGATGACAAGCCTTTCGGTCCACGGATTCCATTGGGTAATTCGAGTGTGGTTCGACGGTCACGGCAGCATTCTGGAAACGATAGCGCTGATGCGTTTGCCATCGGCTTTTCCCTGCAAGACAGGCATCACGGCCTTCATGACAATACCCATGTCTTTCTTTGCGGATGCGCCAGTCCTGGCGATAGCATCACGTACGGCGGCCTCGATGTCGCCATCGTCCATTTCCGGTGGCAGGAAAGGCTCGATAACCTTCATCTGCGCTTCTTCCTTTTCAGCGAGGTCGATACGATTCGCGTTGCGGAATTCCGAAGCGGAATCTTTGCGTTTCGAGACCTCCTTGCGAATGATCTGGATGATTTCTTCCTCGTTGGGATCGCGGCAGAGTTCGGCTTTTTTGTAAGTCACGGCCGATTTGACGGAGCGGAGGGCGTTGAGCGCCGTTTCGTCTCTGTCGCGCATTGCCTGTTTGAGTTGGGTCGTTACATCGTCCATGATTGCCATATTGGTCAACCTCCAGTGGTGGGCGATCGATGAAGCGGTCAGCGGTCGTCCGGTTTTTTGAGTCCGAGAAGTTTGAGCAGGTGGGATATGAAATACAAGACTATCAGGCGGGGGTTTGCTATGCGGAAAATGTTGAAAAAGTACGAGGGGCGAAGGTAGTAGAGGTAGTATGCCTTGCGCTGGAGTTTTTCGAGTTGGGGACGTGAGAGGTGTTTTGTTTCGAGAGCATAGCCAAGCTGTTTGCCATAGTTGCGCCAGTCCCTGGAGAGCAGGCGGAGTCCTTCTTCGCCGGTTTCGGCCATTTCCATGATGCGTGTGCCGGGGTAGGGGACGAGGATGGAGAATGTGGCGAAGTGGGTGTTGACGGCGACGGCGCCGCGAATGTTGCGCATGATAGTCTGCGGAGTGTCGTCCGGGAGGCCGAGGATATAGTTAGCCTGAGTCTGGATGCCTGCTTCGCGGCAGAGGCGCACGGCGGTGAAAATGTTTTTGGCGGTGGCGCCTTTTTTCAGGTATTCGAGTTTGTCGTCGTCGACATTGTCCGCGCCGAAGCACATGAAGAAGCATCCAGAGCGTTTCGCGAGTGTGACGAGTTCGCGGTCGATCGTGTCGGGGCGGGTATCGGCGATCCATTCGATCTTTTTGTTGAGTCCGCGAGAGATCAGGCCCTCACAGAGTTCGACGATGGCATTTCGGTTGATCGAAAATGTCTCGTCTGTGAATAGTATCTGGCGGGCGCCGTAGATGTCGGCGTCGCGTTCGATTTCGTCTAGTACGAGAGGGATGGGGCGTTTGCGGATTTTGTTGCCCATGATTTTTGCGCAGAATATGCAGTTGAAGGGGCAGCCGCGATTGATGGAGACAGAGAGTTCGATAATCCGGCGTGATTTGAGGCGAAACGAAGCGCAGTATTTGTCGAGTTTGAAGTGACGCCATTCGGGGAATTCGAGCAGGGAAAGATCATCGATAAATGGACGCTGGCCGGCTGTGACAATACTGCCGTCGGGTGAGCGGGAGAATATGCCGGTGATGTGCGAGATGTCATCGCCGTCACGGAGCGCGCGCGCTATTTCGACCATGACCTGTTCGCCTTCGCCCTGGACGGCGATGTCGAATTGGGGGAATTCTGTCATTGTATCGAGGGGAATGCGTGAGGCGTGCGGCCCTCCGACGATGACTTTGCCGCGCCATCCCTGTGCCTTGAGAGCAGTGATCGTGTCGGCGGCGTCATCGATCTGGATAGTGATGGCCGAGATGGCAATGATGTCGGGGTTGTATGCGCGGATGCGGGTGATGGTCTCCGCAAGGGAGATGTTTTCAGCGGAGGCGTCGATAAGGTCGATCTCGGGGAATTCTTTCTGAAGGTTGCCGATCATCAGTGCGATGCCGACGAGAGGGACGACCTGGGTCGCGGCGAAATCACGGTTGATGGATGATGTGCGTGGGGGAGTGAGAAAGAGAATTCGCATTGTATCTTCCGGTGAATGATTCATCATGGCGGCCGGGTGTGGCTGATGTGTGGGCTGTGCTGTCAATGCCCGTATTTTCCGATGAGCGATTCCACGAAGTATTTTTCGTCATGTAGATGCTGGCCTTCGCGCACGATGGAAACAACATCGGCGAAGAGTCGGGGGTGTCGCTTTTTGTCGATGCGGGGAGAAGTCGATTGAAAAATCCGGTAGACGCTTGCAGTCCGCTGGTCGAGGAATACCCAGGGGATGTCGTTGACTCGAATGTTGATAGTGTCAGGGAGTGCCTGTGTGAGGATTGGCTCGATGCAGCAGTGGAGATCGGCGAGTGAGTAGAGCGGTGTGCCGGGGTAGAGTCTGAGCCGTGATGTGAAGATATCGGAGACGAGTTCGTACAGCCGGTGTTTGATGATGCCTTCGATGTTGATTTCGAGGTCTTCGAGAGTCGTCCACGGGGTGAAGAGGATGAATCCGTGATTTGAGCTTTCGCGGAATCCGAACACGTCGGGATGCTTCAGGCTGATACCGTCGAGCAGCAGGATGCTGGTGCTGATCTGCTCGGGGGAGATGTCTTTGTTGAACAGTGCGAGAAGGTGTGGCGAGAGGTTTTCAAATCCGACGCTGTGAAATACGATGCGAAGTTTTTTAGCGCGCAGATCGTCGACGATCGATTCGAGGGTTGTGATGTTTTCGATCACGTCGTCGACTCTTGACTCGATGTAGAGTTCGATGCCGAAATCCCGTTTTGTCAACATGTTTGACAGGCGTGGCAATGATGACAGTGGTACGTAGATGCTGAATTTCCGCACGCCGGGGATCGTCGAGAGAGTTTTTCTGATCTGGTGCGAGACTATTTTGACCGTATTGGATACTTTTGTTTTTTCGAGTGGGAGGATGCAGAATGAACAACCGTAATGTTTTGCCAGGGTGGCTGGGTCTATCTGCTGGAAGATCGGATTTTTTGCGAGAGGTTTCCGGTAATGGCAGGCGCATTCCGGGCCAACGCGCCATACGCGTTTTTCCGGGGCGGGCGCGCCGGTATCCTTCTGATCGGCAAGTGGATGGTAACCTTCGGTCTGGAGCGTCATCGGGTCGGGGCCGACGGGTTGTCGCAGAGGGTGCGATGTAAACAGCAGGGACTGGAGGAAGTCGACGGCTCTGCCCTGTGCGTATGATGAGAGGACATAGTCGTAAGGCGCGCCGCCGGATTCGCCGAGGTTGACGCTGCGGGCGCCGCATTGTCTCACGGCTTCGAGCAGTGATGGAATGCAAGTGTTGTTGAATACTACGATGGCCGGGTCGCACCGGTCGGTCACACTGAAAAATTCACTTGTGATTTCGTGTGTTGTCTTGCCTTCCACGTCGAAATAACGTATGCAGGGATCGGCACCCATGGCCTTGAGTGAGCCGGCGATGACGTTTGTGGTGTTGATGGTGTGGGTTGCGGTGCTGGCGTCGCTCATTACCGCGAACATGACGGTGGGCTGCCGCATGTTGGATGTGATCTGTTTTTCGGGGTCGATGAGGACTGGTGAAATGATCGAGCGTACTCTGGGTGCGAAGAAGACGCCGCCTTCGCGTGAAGTGGCGTAGACACCTTCCTGGGTGATGCGGAGTGTGCCGCCGGGGGGGGCGAGGAGATTTTTTACATCCAGGTGAAGTTCGCTGAGCGATGCTTCCGGGATATAGTGGTCGTAGCACACTTCTGCTGAGGTGAATTCGAGTCCGGACTCTGTTTCGTAGATGCCATGCAGAAACGCATGGCATGAGGGTGACCAGTAAAACACGCGGCTCGTGGCGAGTTTTCTGATGCGGAGCGCATCGCCGGGTGATTGCTGTTCGAGCAGTCTGAGTGCAGTCCTTATGTTGTCAGATGCTGCGCCGCAGGATGTCGAGCAGGTGAAAAAAGGCGATGTGAAGGGATTGAGCAACGGGTCTGGCGTCTTGTGGGCATGGAGCACCTGCGCGAGGTAATACTCTGTCATGCCTGTGAAAGCACCGCGTCTGATATAGGCTTCCGCGCAACAATCGGGCATCCCCATCATTGCGCAGATTTCGCGTGTCGCCGCTGTTTTTTCGACTGTGCTGCGTTCCTGGTCGCGGATTGTACTTTCGAGTTCGATCGCTTTTTTCAGGGTTTTCGAGTCGCTTGTCACAAACAGCGTGACCGATTTAGCGGCGCCTTTGGGACTGTCGCCAAGCCGTATCCGTCCGGTGTACCCGTAGTCGCCAGTGACGGCTCTTGCCAGGAATCCTTTCGATTCGTACCATGCAGCCATTGCCTTGAGACTATCCCGGCGGACGCCCTCGACTCTGATGAGACTGCGTTTGCCGCTCGCCAGCAGCAGCGACTCAAGCTCCCTTTTCATATCGTCAATGTAAACTGATACAGTCATAATCCGTAAATCACCTATGATGTGATGGGAATCGCGCCGTGCCGTCCGTGGGAAATATGTGATCCCAAGTCAATTACAGTTATTTTCTTTCATTACATATCCAATGTCAACATCCGTTTCCCATCTTGTCACATTTTCTTTTTGGCACTATCCTTAAGCAGCGGCACAATGGCATTCGGTCTCGCTCCGCAACAGGAGCCCCCATCTTTTTTTCCCCTGTTGTTGATTTTGCTTTGTCGCGCTGTTTATAATATCGTGTTACTTGTGATGTTGAAATAACTGGAGGTTGAAGTAAAATGGCAACTGTCGCCCTCAACGTGCAGAGCAGAACCGAAACAAGAAAAGGCGCTGCCCGAGAACTCAGAAGAAATGGTTTTGTCCCCGGTGTCATATATGGCAGTGGCAATCCCGCCGTATCCATAAAAGTTGACAAAAAGACACTCGAAAAAATTTCCATGCGTGGTCATACCAACGCGATCTTCGACATAAATATCGAAGATTCCGGCGAAAAAACACTCGCCATGATCAAGGAAATCCAGCGTGCCCCGCTTTCGGCAAAACTCCTGCATGTTGATTTCCTCAAAATCACCATGGATCACGTAGTCGATATCGAACTCCCCGTCGTACTCGTCAATCCCGAAAACATCAAAAAAGCCGGCGGCATCATACAGCAGATGGTCAACGAAATCAGAGCGCAGTGCATGCCCACCAGCATACCGGAAAAAGTCGAAATCGACCTCTCCGGCTACAAACCCGGCGACTCTGTATACGTCAAAAATCTCGTACTCCCCGAAGGTGTCACCGCCACATCCGACCCCATCGAGGTCATCGTTACCATCATCGCTACCAAATCAGGCAAGTCAAGCGATGAAGGCGAAGAGTCCGCGGAATAATTCCGGTCATCCGGCAACAACAGCAAATCCAGCGCGCCCCGCATATCTATCTGCGGGGCGCGTTTCATATTGGGGTCGTATGGAAATGACTTATGCACACCGTGCATGTTCGTACATGTAACCAAGTCACTTGCAAAGGATCACTCCCAAGACATGCAACGGGGCAGGCAACACGGAAGACGAGCAAAAAGGCAAGGCACGATAATCATTTCCCGCCAGGCTCCCGATCACTTTTTGCCCCGCCCGCACGAGACGCCATCGAGCATCTGTGCTAAAATTCACATCTATGGTCACTGACATCACGGCAACACCCATCCCTTTCTGCGGCGCCCACCTGCTCGCCGCCGACGACTTCACGTCCGCCGCGCCGCCGCAAGGCAGGCTGGAAACCATATCCCATTTCCCCCCGCACGGCATCACTCTGAAAAAAATCGGGCATCTCCATGTCCGCGAAGGCATGTACATTTCCCCCGTCCATACTCTCGACACCCCGGCTACCGAGCTTGTCCTTACTTGGAACTGTTCCGCTCCCACATCCACCGCCCTGACTGTAGAATTCCGCGTCGGCACGCCTTCCGGGAATTACGAATGGTCGGCATGGCTCCAGATGGGCAGCTGGAAATCAGAAGTCTCACGCGCCCGACGCACATCCGACATCGTCTATGGCGAACTCAAGACAGACCACTTCATCGCCGCGCGTACCTTTACGCAATATCAGTACCGCATCAGCTTCGCTACACTCGATCCGGCGACCGTCCCATACCTGCGGCGTGTCTCCATCGCAACGTCTGACACATCCGCCATCGATCCAGCATTTCCCGCCTCCACGGGCTGGCGCACTCCTCCGGTATCTCCATGCGATATTGATGTCCCCTGGCTATCCCAATACGATATCGACACCGTCCGCGACTCAGCCATGATGCAGGCTGGCGTATGCGCCGCCACATCTCTTACCATGGTACTCAATCATCATGGTATCCCGGCAAAAATCCGGGATATCGGCCTTCGCGCTTTCGATCCCGTTGCACGCATCTATGGCAACTGGGCATTTCTCTGCGCCGCCGCTTCCGAATACGGCGTCAACGCACACGTAGAACGCTTCAGCGACTGGGACTCTGTCGCCGCTTGTCTCATGCGCGGTATCCCCGTCATTATCAGCATCGCATATCCTCCCAATACATTCTCAGCCGAACCCGCAAAATCTTCTTCAGGACACCTCATCGTGGCGCGCGGCATCACAGACAGTCACGACATTATAGTAAACGATCCCGGCACCACTGACCCCGCGAGAGGCCATGCCTATATCTACCCACACGCCGAACTCGCCCGTGCTTTTTTCGGCCACGGAGGCGTAGGCATCGTCGTATCACCTGCCGGATCGCAACTTATCGGAGGCTCCACCAATGCTTAAACACTACATCAAAAAAGTCATCGTCAACAAAAACCTCACACGCGCCGAAGCCACCGACGCCATGTCCATCGTCATGCGCGGCGATGCCACCCCCGCACAGATTGCCGCCTTTATTACTGCACTTCGCATGAAAGGGGAAACCGCTGACGAAATTACGGGCTTCTCCGAAACCATGCGTTCATGCGCGGCGCTCATCACCATCGACCGCACCCCAGCCACCAACATCGACAAGTCCGACACTGACTTCCTCCCAGGCATCGTCATCGACACCTGCGGCACCGGTGGCGACGAAGCTCACACTTTCAACATCTCCACCATCTCCGCATTTGTCGTCAGCGGCGCCGGCGTCACCGTCGCAAAACACGGCAACCGTTCGGTTTCCAGTTCATGCGGCAGCGCCGATCTCCTCGAAGCCCTCGGTGTCAAAATCGACCTCGCGCCCGAAAAAGTCAAAAAAGTCATCGAACGTATCGGCATCGGATTCATGTTCGCTCCCATCTTCCACTCGGCCATGAAGCACGCTATCGGCCCACGGCGCGAAATTGGCATCTACACTGTCTTCAACATCCTCGGCCCCATTACCAATCCCGCATCTGCCAACACTCAAGTGGTGGGAGTCTATCGTCCCGACCTCACCGAGACTATTGCAACTGCCCTCAAAAAAATGGGCATAAAATCCGCGATGGTCATCCATGGCGAAGGCGGCCTCGATGAAATCTCCATCACTGGCCCATCGAAAATCTCCCGCCTGTCGGGCGGCCGAATTAAAACGTTCCACATCCATCCGGAAGATTTTGGCATGCAGACCTGTCTCCTGCGCTCGCTTCGCGGCGGTGACGCCGAGCGCAACTCCGACATTGCCCGCGACATCCTCGAAGGCCGCAAAGGCCCTGCCCGGGATGTCGTTGTCCTCAACGCCGCCGCGGCGCTCGTCACCGCCGGCCGCACAAAGGATTTTAAGTCGGGTATCGCTCTCGCCATCAGTTCTATCGACTCCGGCGCCGCCGCTCGAAAACTCGACCTTCTTCGAAGCGAAACGAACAAATAGCTGCATTTGTCATACCTGCAGTTTTTCTATCAGACTCTTGCGAAAGGATGCGGGAAGTCATTCATTTACGAAGATGTTTCCCGGTTTGTCAAGTATTACACAATGACCGCAGCGCCAAAACCAGTCGCGCATACTCCGAACATGAGCGGAAACGATATCCGCGTGTTTTTAACCATACTTATCGCCTGCGCCTTTTTCACCAATACGTACCTCACCACCAATGACGCATCGCGATTCGCCCTCACCGTCGCAATTGTCGAAACCCGCTCATTCGAAGTCACGGAAATCCTGCCCCGCGTGATTTCCGACAACTGGAAAGTACTGGACTTTGCCATGATCGGCGACCGGGTCTACAGTGACAAGGCGCCACTCGGTTCATTTCTCGCGATCCCCGCATACTTCGCCGCAACCCGCGCAGGACTGCCATTCCCGTGGATAGTCTATGTCACTTCGCTATTCACCACCGGACTGATCACTGCTCTCACTTGTGTCATACTCCTGCGTATCGCTCGTCTGTGGCAGCGTGGCGAACGCCTCGGCATCACCGTAGCCCTCGCTTATGGCCTTGCCACCATGTCGCTGTTCTACGGCACTGTGCTGTTTTCGTCAGCCATTACGGCGTTCTGCGGTATTGCCTCATTTTATCTGATCGAAAAATCTGGTCTCGCGCCTCGAAAGTCATTTCTAATTGCATTCGCAGCCGGCCTCACAGCCTCAGCCGCTGGCGCGAGCGACTACTATGCTGGCATCACGGCTCTCTTTCTCACCATTTACGCGCTTGCCACGCGCAAGGTCAGTCCACTTCTGTTCATATTCGGCGCGGCCGTACCGCTTGTACTGCTCCTGACATACAACCAGTTGGCATTCGGAGCGCCATGGCCACTATCCTATCGTTACGCACGGCTGTTCAACGACTATCACGCATCAGGGTTTTACGGCATCACCATTCCCGGAATCGAAAATCTCCGGCGTCTCGGCGAGGTTTTATTTTCACGCTGGGGATTTTTCTTTCCAAACATCATGATCGTGGCGGCACTACTGGCCAGCCGCAGTTTTGCCCGCGCTATGAAGCCGCAGGCAATTTTGACAGTTGCTCTCGCTGTCGCATTTCTCTATCTCAATAGCTGTGAAAGCTGGCTCGATGCCTACAGCGCGCGGTTTTTCATGCCTGTCATGCCATTTCTGATACTCCCGCTGCTGTTCATGGACACCAGATCGAGACTACATCGCCGCGCGTTTTTCATGCTCTTTGGATTTGCCGCCGCAGTGTCACTTATTGGCAACGACAGATTTTTGCTCGAACGCATGGATGTATATATTCCGTGGGCGCAGAACATTGTATCCCAGATTATGATGTCAGCTGGCCATCGCCCGGGACCTGTCTCACTCATACCGCCGTTTGTGCTGATTACTATAGTGTGGATTGTTCCCCCTGCGAAAATGACACGTAGTTTGCCGAATCAATCAATCAACTGAATACCGTCCATAAGCTGTTTTGCGCTCTACAGTGACTGATGGCGTATCTGAGTTCCAGGGGTAATCAGGATATTTTTTTGAAAAACTCTACGCAAAAGTTCTTTTTTCGATTAACATTAGGTATGCCTAATAAGGCAGGGGCGAAGTGAAGTATCAGCACTAATATACCGCGAGAAAGCAGGCCGACATGGATACTCTCAATAATGTAAAGATGGGGCAGAAGGTAACCGTATCCCGTGTCAAGGGAAAAGGCGAACTGAAAAGACGCCTCATTGACATGGGTTTTGTGCCAGGTGTGGAGGTTTTCATCAAGCGGGTAGCGCCGCTCGGCGATCCTCTTGAGATCAAATTGCTTGGTTACAGCCTGTCACTCAGGAAAAAGGAAGCAGCCGGAATTGTAGTTGATGTACCATATTCAGAAGGGAGATGAATATGAAATCTGCTCTTGGTATAAACAAGAGGGGAAGAACCGGACGGCCGGATAACAGGTTTTCGATCGCACTCGCGGGGCAGCCCAATACGGGTAAGACCACTCTTTTCAACACGCTTACTGGCGCGAGACAGCATACTGGCAACTGGCCCGGTGTTACAGTCGAGAAAAAACAGGGTATTTTCACCTATGGTGAAAATATATATGATGTTGTCGATTTGCCAGGTACTTACAGCCTTACGGCATATTCGCTCGAAGAAATAGTGGCGCGGGATTTTGTCACGAGAGACGCGCCGGATGTAGTCGTGGACGTGGTCGACGCGGCAAGCCTCGAACGCAATCTTTATCTCACCATACAACTGATCGAACTCGGCGCAAATGTGGTAGTCGCGCTTAACATGAGCGATGTGGCGCGTGCGCGCGGGATTGTCATAAATGATGAAGAACTTGCCGTCAGGCTCGGTGTGCCGGTCGTGCCGATGGTTGCCACCAGGAAACAGAGCCGTGCCGTACTTGCGGATGTGATCAAAAAAATACCAGCGAAAGAGCCGTCGCCGGATTCTTTCAAATTCAGGTATTCCGATGTCATCGAAAAGCAGATATCCGTGCTGTCGGCAGCGATCGAAAAACACGGGGGGCTGGACGCATATCCGATAAGGTGGCTCGCGCTGAAGCTGATCGAAGATGACAGATCTGTCGTCGAAATGGCGAAGGCATCAACCGGCGTTTCGCTGATCAAGACTGCTGAAGCCTGTCGCAAAGAGATAAACGATCTCTGTGGAGAAAGTGCTGACACGCTGATTGCCACTCAACGATATGACTTCATCAATTCAGTCGTCTCAAAGGCAGTGTCTTATACGGCAGTGTATGAAAAGAGGACCATTTCTGACAGGATCGACTCGGTTGTCACAAGCCGGCTGATCGGGCTGCCACTGTTTTTTGTCCTCATGTGGCTGACGTTCGAAGCCACATTTACGCTCGGAGCATATCCCATGGGCTGGATTGACACGGGATTCGTGTGGCTTGGCGATACGGTTTCCGGACTACTGCCGGATGGCATGCTCAAGTCGCTCATCGTAGACGGCATAATTGGCGGCGTGGGCGGAATCGTGGTTTTTCTGCCCAACATTCTGATACTGTTTTTTGCGCTTGCGCTGCTCGAAGACACGGGGTACATGTCGCGTGCGGCCTTCATCATGGACCGGGTTATGCATCGGGTGGGACTTCATGGGAAATCGTTCATTCCCATGCTCGTGGGATTCGGATGCAACGTGCCTGCAGTCATGGCCGCCCGCACACTTGAAAACAGGCGTGACAGACTTGTCACGATCCTCACCGTCCCGTTTATGAGCTGCGGCGCCCGGCTGCCTGTATATCTCCTGCTTGCGGGCGCGTTTTTTAGTGAAAAAGTTGCCGGCAAAGTGATTTTTTCGATGTACATGATCGGCATAGCCGCAGCGGTGATCACGGCGATGCTGTTGCGCGGGTTTGTCCTCAAGGGCGCGTCGACCCCATTTGTCATGGAACTTCCGGACTACAAGTTGCCGACCGCACGGAGCGTGGCGATGCAATTGTGGGACAGAGCCTGGCAGTATCTCAAGAAGGCTGGTACCGTCATTCTTTTTATCAGCGTGTTAATGTGGTTCCTCACGGCGGTGCCGCAGAATTTCCGGGGCAGGGCGCAGCTCGAAAAGCAGCTTGCCACGGCGACAGAAGAAAAAGCGGCTGAAATCGAAGCCCGGATATCCTCGCTCCAACTCGAAAATTCGTTCGCAGGCCGCATCGGTCACGCAATGGAGCCTTTCATGTCGCCGCTTGGTCTCAACTGGAAATCCAATATCGCCATACTCTCGGGATTCGTCGCCAAGGAAGCCGTCGTCAGCACGATGGGCACGATCTACAGTGTCAGTGATGCGGACGAAAAATCCAGGGACCTGCGTGACAGACTCCTGAACGATCCTTCGTTCAACCCGCTCGTTGCCTTTGTCGTGATGCTTTTTACGCTCCTTACGATCCCCTGCATGGTTACGCTTATTGTCATCTATCGCGAAACAAGATCATGGAAATGGACAGTTTTTTCGATAGTGTATTACACCGGATTTGCCTGGGTAACATGTCTGCTCGTCTATCAGATAGGCAGCGCCGCCGGCATCGGAATGGGGTGATTTCGATGACAATATCAGATTATGCCGTACTCGCCGGTGTCGGAGTATGCCTTGCATGGTATGCGACAGTGAAGGTCAAGGGGACGATGTCCGGCAAGACTACATGCGGTTGCGGACACGATTGCAGCGCAACCGGCAAACCATGCAGCGAGCATGCGGACAATCACGATTGCGAAGGCGAAAAAATGCGCGAAATGCCTCCAGAATAGTTTGGCAACTCATACCAAGCTGCTAATCAAAAAGCAAACTGATTACCCCTGAAACTCAGTATTGGTGATGCAGCTTGCTATTGCTGAAAAACATGAGCATTTCAAGAATAATGTGAAAGTGCCAAGCAAGATTCTTCGCTTCGCTCAGAATGACACCATAGAAAGCAAGCTATACACAACGCAATAAGTAATTACGCATGTTATAGCATGATAAATAGTCCATACAGGGTAATGCTACTTGTTTATGCGAAAAAACATATTGCGTTGCGTATAAAGGGGTGAATTCAGGCTGACAACAAACCTCGCGCGCTTTGAACTGATTCGCATGTATGTCTGTCATTCTGAGCGAAGCGAAGAATCTTGTTCATATTTTGACTATCTGAGTTTCAGGGGTAATCAGGTTTTATTTTGGACGGGGTCTTCGCCCCCTATACGTCTCATCCATGTTAATTGGTATGATAAGGCCATGCTGAAACTGCCGTGTATACTGGCAGTGCTTGGCTGATATATGTGTGTTTATTGTGTGATGGTGATGGTCGCCCCCGTGATCGATGAGCCTGTGAGCGTGATGGGATTGCCCAAGCCGTCGGTGAAGGTGATGTCTGCCGGAGCGATGGTGAGCCGGAGAGTGGCTTCGCCGGAAATCGGGGTGGATGTTGATGAGCTGCCGCCGCCGCCGCAGCCGGTTGCGATAAATGCTGTGGCTGTGAGAGCTACGCAGATGGAGGCAGCGCGGATAATACCTTTTCGAGATGCGGTGAATGCGACGATGCCGCCGGTCATTGCGAGCAGACTTAGTATGAGTGCCATTGCCGTTGAGGAGGGGGGGGCTCCTGGATAGAACGGGACAATTCCGGCTGTTGTGGCCGATCCGATTGTCTTGGTTGCGGGAGAACTGCCGACACGTACGGCTACGAGGTAGTTGTAGGAATTGCCGGAGGTAATGGGTTCGGTGAGTCCGCTGAATGTGATGGATGATGCTGACGTCGAGGATACGGTCTTGAGGAATACGTCGCCCGAGTCGATGATGTTGTTGCCGTTGGTGTCGCGGTAGAGCATCCATTCCTTGACGAGCGCGGTGTTGCCGGCGGCAATGACGCTGTACTTGAGAGTCGAAATGGTGCCGGACTGGTTGAAGGAAAATCTGAATGCGTGGGCTGGCGTGAAAGATGATGAGCCGATTGCGGTCGAGCTGTCTTCGATGGCTGTCACGGGTGGAATGATGCCGGTGCCTTCGGTGAGTTTGAGGGTGAATTGGTCGCCGGATTCGTATGAGGGGAATGTAGTGAAGTATTTTGCGTTGTTGACGACAAGGACGGCGTTGTTGTACTGGGTGCCGAATCCGTCGAGAGCGAGAGTGCCCCTGCCGGTCGAGGGGTCGATCGTCATGTATGAAGTAGAATAAGAACCGCCTGAGAGTTCCTTGATGAGGGCGACTTGCCATGTGCCGGCGGTAGCGCCCTCGAAGCTGGCGATGATGCCGCTGTCGGGGATTGTGGCGGGCGCGGTCAGTCTATAGAATTTTGCGGACAGGTGCTTGAGAGTCGAGCTGGCGATAGTCTGGTCGGCTGTGGCAATGTTGTTGGCGACAGTGACGTCGGTGTAGGATGCGCGGGGAAAAACAGATAGTGTTCCGTCTTCGTAGTCTTTTGTATAGTTGGCGGTGTTGAATCCCCGGAATACGTTTTTGACGCTTGTGCTTTTCGCTGCGAAGAGGGTTTCGAACAGCGGAATTTGCGTGGATGTCTCAGGGCACCAGTCAGGAACGCTCGAAATGCCTATGTCACGGCACTGGTCATTGATGCTGTCCCATACGTCGAAGACGAATGAGGGGGCGTCGATGGATTCGGTGATGTATTTGATGAAGATCGATGAGCCATACTGGTCGGTTGTTGAGTTGCTGAATGTGTCTATTGGGGTGTCGAGCCGCTGGAAGCGGCTCACGACGTATTGCTCGACGTAGTCGTTGTAGTCGGGATAGACCTCGTCTTCCATCCATACTGCCGTGGCTTCCATCAGCCAGTAGGAGGCTGCAACGTAGTTGATGCCGAACTGTACGGCGTGGAAAAATTCGTGTGCCATGGTAACTTCGGCGAACTGAATGGCCGTGAGGCCGTGGAGATCGGTGCCGGCATAGTCGTTGTCAAGCTCGATGTAGGTGGATGCCGTGTTGTCGGAATATGTGGTGTCGGTATTTGCGCGGCCAAGTATGTTGCCTGTGCCTCCGAGGATATCGCAGACATAGACGTTCATTCTGGTGCTGCCGGACGAAAATCTGGGAGCCGGGTAGCCGAGCGTCGTGATTTCGTGTGCCCAGATTTCTTCAAACATCACGCGGAGGCTGTTGATGTAGGATTGAGTTGACGCGTCGGAGCCGGATGTCGTGTAGTAGATGTTGAAATGGGACGTGGAGCTGTTATGGGTGTTGGAGTCGGCATTGAGCCGGGTTCTGCAGTTGTAGGAGGCGCTGACATTGACGGATCGCGCTCCGGTTTTCCAGTCGGAAAGAGAAATGTAGGGAGAGAGCTTTGCCCGTGTTTCGGGGCGGAGCCTGTCCCAGTTGCGGACGACTTGCAGAGAGGCGAGAGTGGCGTCGATGGTTGGCGCTGAGCCTTTGAAAGCAGCTCTGGCAACATTCCTTGCTGCTGATCCATCGGGAGCATTGTAGTACATGTAGGTGTTAAACACATCACTGTCGAGGTCAGCGCGCGCTGCGGCCGCTATTGATGCCGACATGAGAAATGTTAATGCGATAACAATGACGGATCGTTTTTGGAAGTGGAACAGTGATGAATACATATAAACTCCATAAGTTGTCTTTGCCCTATGTGTTATTATATGGAAAAGTTGATTGATTGACTTTCATATACCAGGAAAAAAAGTGTGATCCTGATCATGTTTTGCGGGACGAATGAGGTTGCCAGTCGAAAGTGGCCGAATCTCGTGTGAGCAGTGTGAGTAGACGGAATGGCATGGGGTGAATTAATCTGGCAAGCAGTTCCCACCGTCGCGGCACATAAGCGATGCGTTTGCCACGGCGAATGGCGCGGCAGATTTCAGCCGCCACTTTTTCTGGTGTCGCAAGCCAGAACATCCCTGGCTGTCCCTCGGTCATCTGCGTGTCCACGAATCCCGGCCTGATGTCAGTGACTCGGATTGCAAGATTATTGGCTCTGGCGCGCAGCAGCAGACCTTCCATATAATTGGACACAAATGCTTTCGTTGCGCTGTAGGTTGGGAAAAGGGCGTTGCCCCTGAGGGCGGCGAAAGATGACATTCCGCATAAGTGGCCGCCGCCGTTATTTGCGAAATGGTCATAGGCCGCGTCGGCGAGCGAGGCGAATCCGGTCACGTTGGTGTCTATCGCCCAGCGGAGGCGTTCGAGAGAGAGATCGGGATTGTAGCAGTCGACACCGGCATTGATGACTATCAGGTCAAGGCCGCCCATTTCTTTGATCATTTCGGAAAGCACCTGACGCGCGTCCGAAAAATCGGTGACATCCATGTGGCGTACACACGAAATGCCGGGCTGTGCATCGCGGAGTTGGTCAAGGCGATCGGTGCGGCGTGCCGTCACTCCGACCGAATAGCCACAGCAGGCGAGTTCGCGGGCGATGGCTCGTCCGATCCCGGCGCTTGCCCCGATCACTATTGCCTTATTCATGGTACCTCACTATTGCCTTTGCGCAATGTTTCGAGTGTGCAATCGTGCGGATTGCGTATAGCTTTTAGACAGCAGTCGATGGCAGATTTCTTGTGAATGGTAAAAAAACGATACGTCGCGCATTCATTTCGCCAGAGCATCGTCGAAAGCCTGCATGAGAAGTCCGCACTGACGGGCGGGGTCGAAATGCGTTTTCACTCGTTCGACGGCTGCTGTCGAATATGAGTCGCGGATAGCAGTATCAGAAAGGATACGGATGGCTGCTCCGGCAAGCGCTGTAGAATTGCCGGGGGAAAAGAGTATGCCCGTTTCGTTGTCAGCGACCATTTCAGGGATACCGCCGATACGCGACGCGGTGACTGGCACGCCTGCGGACATGGCTTCCAGCACGGTGCGCGGCAGCGAGTCGTCGAGTACGGACGGTTGCGCGAGGAGATCAAGCGAGGCGATGCAGTCGAGCGCGTCGTCGCGTCGCCCAGCGTAGGTTATGCGGTTCGCGATGCCTTTTTCCTGTGCCGAATTTTTGAGAGCCGCGAAGTATTCGAGCGAGTCGCTCTGAGGTTCGCCGATGACGGCGAGACGGGCTTCGGGGATTTTCTTCAGGATGAGTTGCATTGCATCGAACAGGACATGATGGCCCTTGAGTTCGGAAACCGTACCGACAATGCCGATAAGCGGAGATGAATCAGGGCAACCGAGCGAAGCGCGTACGGCGTGGCGTTTCTCTGTGTCGATTGAGTAAGGGGCTAAGCCGTTGCGAATGATGCGGATGCTATTTTCGGGGATGCCCATATATGCCAAGTGCGAGCGCACGGCGGCAGAAACCGCGATGACAACAGCGGCGCGTGAGCATATCCAGCGGGTGTATGCGATGTTTGATTTTTTGACGGGGAGCATTTCGCGCGACATGAGCACGCAGGGGATGCGAGCGCGGCGGGCCGCGGCTGCCGCGTGGAGATTGACGATGGAATTGATGTAGATCAGGGATGCCTGCCGTTCACGCGCGAGGGATGCAATAGCTGCTGCGGACTTGGTGTGCGCGGTGCCGAACGCGAGCATGGTGCGGGGCGTGAGCGAGTAGGATATTCGTGGCATGGGTATGTAGTGCGGGACGGCAGGCGCGATGATACGTGTGAGCTCGGCGCGGTCGGCGGAGGGTAACGTGTGGAATGCCGGAAGGGGACGGTAACGCGCGGGGTCAAGCGACAGGATTATGTGCGTGGCGCTACGCGCCGGCCCTTCGTGGAGATTGCGGCTCATTTCGGCGATGATGACGTTGCGTGTGGGCATGTTATTTTAATGTAGGGAATTCTCCGGAATTCATTCCGGGGTCGGAATCCTTTCGGTCATTGTCTGCATTATTATCGACAGAATGAAATGACGCCGACGAGATACCCCGGACTTCAGTCCGGGGAGAGTTCATTCGGAGTATTTGACAGAAAACCTTTCCGAAAATTGGGGCGAAAAAATCAGAACAGCGTGCGGGGGCCGGTGGGTGCGGGGCCGTCGAGGAAGAGGCGGAACCAGAGTTCGATGTTGAGGAGCGCCCACAGTTTGTGTCCGTGGTTTTGAGTGCCGGTCTGGTGTTCGGCAAGGATGCGGCCGACGGTGTTGTGGTTGAATATGCCGCGCGCGGAGGTGGCGGGATCGGTGAGGATTTCGCTGACAGTGTTGCGAAGGGGGCCGCGGAACCATGAGTCGAGCGGTACCTGAAAGCCCTGTTTGCGGCGGTAGATGATTTCGGGGGGAAGGATGTTGCGCATGGCCTGTTTGAGGACGAATTTTGTGGTTGTTCCGCGCAGTTTCATGTCTGCGGGGAGAGAGAGGGCGAGCTCGGCGACGGATTTCGAGAGTAGGGGGCTGCGGACTTCGAGGCCGACGGCCATGCTTGCTCGGTCGACTTTCATCATGAGCGTTTCGGGCAGGTATGAGAGGATGTCGGCGAGGAACTGCTGTTCGGAGAAATCGTGATCGCGGGCGGAGGCGCGCTCGTAGAGTGCTTCCATGTGGCTTGCGGAGTCGAGGTTGCAGATGAGTTCGGTGACTTCTGGGGCGAAGAGTGCAGCCTTGTCGGCGGGGTCGAAAAATGAGAACCAGTTGAGGTGGCGCTCGGCGTCTGTGAGTTTCGAGAAGCGTGCCATCTGGTTGAGGCGGTTGCCGGTGGAGTCGGCGGTGAGGCGAGCGCCGATGGTGAATGCTGTGGAGAGGAATCCGCGGCGTACGCCGTCGGGGATATAGTTGTAATAGTGGAGATAGCGGTCAGCGATATAGCGTTCGTAGCCGGCGAAAAGTTCGTCGCCGCCATCGCCGCTGAGAGCGACTTTGACATGTTCGCGGGTGAGTTTCGCGAGGAGGTAGGAGGGCAGGATGGATGAATCCATGAAGGGTTCGTCGCAGTGCCAGACGAGTGAGGGGATGTGATCGAGGAGTTCGTTGCCTGTGACTGTGAATTCGGTGTGTATGGTGTCGAAGCGATCGGCTACGAGGCGTGCGTAGTGGGTTTCGTCGAAGTCGTCATCATCGAATCCGATGGAAAACGTGTGTACATTGCCGGGGATGAGGCGGCTCATGAGAGCGACGATGGCTGATGAGTCGACGCCGCCGCTGAGAAATGCGCCGACCGGGACGTCGCCCATGAGACGTTGTTCGACTGCATCCTGTATCAGGTCGGGGAGGGCGAGCACGTTTTTGCGCGCAATGTGTTTGCGGTCGGTGGGGATCATTTCGGCGCGCCAGTAGCAGTGCTGGGAGATGCCGGTGGGTTTTATGAGTGCGAAATTTGCGGGGGTGAGTTTGTAGATATCTTTGAATGCCGTGGAGTCGCCGGGAGTGTGCTGGAATGAAAGCATGTGGTATAGCGATGAAATATCGGGCTCGCGGCGTACGGACGGGTGGAGCAGTAGTGCCTTGATTTCGGATGCGAATACAAGCTTGCGGCCTGCGAAGGTGTAGTAGAGTGGTTTTTTCCCGATGCGGTCGCGCGCGAGGATTAGTGTGCCTGCTGCGGCGTCCCACACTGCGAAGGCGAACATGCCATCGAGTTTCGGTGTGATCTGCTCGGCGTATGATTCGTAGCCGTGGATGATGACCTCGGTGTCGGAGCGGGATTTGAAGACATGGCCTTTTCTGACGAGATAGTCGCGAAGGGTGGTGAAGTTGTAGATTTCACCGTTGAAGACGGTCATCACCGAGCCGTCCTCGCTGGCCATCGGCTGTGAGCCGCCGTCGATGTCGACGATGCTGAGGCGAGTGTGTCCCAGGGCGATGCGGCCATCATGCCATGTGGCTGTTTCGTCGGGGCCGCGATGTTTGAGCGAGCCGGTCATTCGTGATATTGCGCCGAGGTCTGATTCGTCGAGTCCATCGTAGTTGAGTATGCCGCAGATTCCGCACATGGTAGTATCTCATTCCGGTTTTCGATCATGGCGAAAGGATAACACGCCTAATGTGTAATGATAGACGGAATGCGCCGCTAATATCAAGCGGTAAGTGAGCAGGCCGGTTCGTTCTGTGAATATATATTGTATCATTCCTTCAGACTTCTCATTAGCGAGGATTATGGCCCTTCGTTTTACTTGGATGCTCTGTAGCTCTTGCATGTGTTTCAGCGGCTGTGATGCCCCCGGTTCATTTGTGATGGATTGTATCGTATAATAGGTGGGTTTTTCGATGGCAAGCGTTGCACTCCGTAAACTACGTTGCATAAAAGGGGCTGATTTTGCTGCCAGAATGTCAATGATTGTGAGGGCGATATGAAAGTCGAAACACTCTATGATGGTGTTGAGATACACAGGCTCGAGCGGATGGTGATAGCAAAATTCACATGTCCGCACAGGGTGATTTCAACATGTAGCGTCAACGGCGGGATCAGCGGCAGGATGGATGCGGTGTTCAATCATCAGTCGTGCGATCCATCAGGAAGTGAAGAGGAATTCAGGAAAATCATGGAGCAGACTCCCGAACAGTATCATACTGGGATATGCCGCGCGCATGCGTTGCAGCCGGATACTACGGTCGCTCTCGGCACGGCGGTCAACATGGATCGCGCGGTTGTCGAAACTGCCGGTTTCAGAGACCTTCAGGTTGCGGCAGTAGCGACGGCAGGCGTGGAAAGCAATGCCGGCCGTGCCGGCGACTACGCGATGTACTATGAAGAAAACGGGAAATTCATTAATATCGGACCTGAGTCACCGGAACTGCGCGGTGGCACGATAAATCTCATGGTATTTGTCAATCGGGACATGCTGCCGGGCGCGCTGGTCAGGATGGTAATGATGGCGACCGAGGCCAAGACGGCAGCGTTGCAGGAACTATCTGTCAACTCGCGTTATTCCGACGGGCTCGCGACGGGAACAGGCACCGACCAGATAGCCGTGGCATGCAGGATGTCCGGTGATGTGCCGCTCACAGGCGCAGGAAAACACACGAAGCTCGGTGAGCTCACGGGGATTACTGTCATGGAAGCCGTCAAGCGAACGCTTGCGCTGCAAAACGGACTGACGCCAGGAGGACAGGCTTCCGTGAAAGTTCATCTGGAGCGTTTTGGCATCGACCGCAAGGGAATTGTCGCCGGTGTATGCAGCCATCTGACTGACAAAGTCGCGGAGCTGTTTGTCAGAGATTTTGAGGAAATCAACCGTGCCCCGTCAACGGTAGCCGCAGTGGCTGCTGCCGTCCATCTGTTCGACAAATTCAAATGGGGTACAATCCACGCAGAGTGTATGCCTGCAATCATGTCTGATCACATTGCCACTGTCGCCGCGGCTGTTTATGGGGGATTTGACATAGTCGTATTCTTCAGAAATGCCATTGCGCCACGCTATCGCGACAATGATAACGAGTCTTTCATTAAGCTGATTTGTTTTGCGATAGCTATTGGCTATACCGAGGGGGTAGAGGCATCCGGCCGGCGTTGCAGTGATGTGCCTCAAAATGTCATGAAGACTGAAAACAACACAATGATGATCAATTCGCAGAATCATCGGTCACAGACATGAAAAAGGCGCTGGCCTTTTTACCTGAGTTCAGTTCGTCGATCAACTTCCTGGTCTTGTGCTCGAAAAGGGCGCGGCTGGCAGTGCCTTTTCTGAGATGAAGTTTTTCCTCGATCGGGTCGTATCCAGCGGGACTGTCGGCCTGACAGTTGTCTGGTACTGCCTCGAATGATTCGGACAGCGCTTCGCGCAGGGGCGCCGCTTCGGGATCGTCGAGACGAAATCCTAACGAAAAAATGCTGCGCCCGGAGTACTTTTCTGCATCTATCAAGGAGTAGCGCGAGAGATCGCCCGGCACCTCCACAGGTCGCTTTATCGAACTATATACCTGATGCCCGAAAAAACGTTCGACCGAATCCCTCGTCCCACACTTAGGGCACGGCGGTATTTCAGCAGCATCAGCCATAGCGATATCGGCATACTCGCAATCGAATGTGCGCTCCGATATGCTGCCACTGCAACTGTTACAGATGTATACTCTGACAACCATATTCCCCCATGCGTGATCCTTGTCTCACATCAAACCAGTTTCCACCGTTATCATATGTGATTATAATAATATACGACTGATTGGCAGCAATAGCGGATAATCCAAAAAACTTTCCGCCACCATTGACATCAGCCGCGAATATTGCTATGCTCAACACAGGTAAACTATGGATAATATGACACGGCATAACCTTCACGCGACAACCTGCAGCGGCAGCAGACAGGCATGGTATTGGTTTTACTTTTACTTTACCGACACCCCGCGTAAGGTGATTGACGCATGCCTGTAGACTGACATCAGGCTAACCAAAAACACCAAAACCGCGGGGAATCCAAAACCCCGCGGTTTTTTTATGTCTCAAAAAATGCGATCTGAACAATGCACGGACGCTCAAATAATGGAGGAAACCATGATAGTTGTAATTTCATCAAAGGCAGGAGAAAAAGAAAAGACGGCGATAATCGAAAAGCTCACCGCCAAAGGCTATTCGGTCGACTATATAGAGGGTACGGAAAAGATTCTTCTTGGAGCAATCGGTGAAAATATCAAAAACAGGGAGTCAGTCATGGCCAGTCTGCAAACAATGCCAGGTGTCGAAAAAGTAATGCCGATCCTCAAACCATACAAAAAAGTCGCCCTTGAGTTCAATCCCCAGCGCACGATAGTCAAACTGCGCGATGACATCGAGATTGGTGGTGACAAGATCACGATCATTGCCGGCCCATGCGCCGTCGAAGGCGAAAAGGAAATCATCGAAACTGCCGTTGCACTCAAAAAACTCGGCGTTCAGATACTCCGCGCCGGCGCTTTCAAACCTCGCACGTCTCCATACAGCTTCCAGGGATTTGGCCTGAAGGGGCTAAAAATGCTCGCTGCCGCCGGTAAGGAAACCGGCATGATGGTCGTCACCGAAGTCATGGAACCCCGGCAGGTCAAACAGGTCGCGCAGTATGCGGACATCCTCCAGATCGGCACCCGCAACATGCAAAATTTCGACCTCCTGCGCGAATGCGGAAAATCCGGCAAACCCGTCATGCTCAAACGCGGCATGTCAGCCACCATCGAAGAATGGCTCCTTGCCGCCGAATACATCGTCAACGAAGGCGACAATGACGTCATCCTCTGCGAACGTGGCATCCGCACATTTGAAACACATACCCGCAACACTCTCGATCTCAACGCAGTCGCATCGGTCAAACAGCTTTCTCATCTGCCGATTCTCGTCGATCCAAGCCACGGTACGGGGCTTCGCGATCTTGTCGCTCCAATGGCTCGCGCCTCTATCGCAGCAGGCGCCGACGGCCTGATCATCGAAGCCCATGCACATCCCGAGCAGGCCGTCAGTGACGCACAGCAGACGCTCGGCATGAAAGACCTCAGTGCTCTTATGAAAGACCTCAGACATATCTCCAAGGCAATGGGGCGAACGCTCTAAGGGGATGCAATGATATATTGAAGGATCGCGGCGGTTTCGTCGCTAATCGAGGCGCACGTAAGGTATGTCTCCGAGCATGCAACACATGATATGGCAAAACCAACAGGATGAGACGTTTATTGCATCAAACTCAATGCGCAAGAACACATCGAGGATTAACAGGGAATCGCATCCCGGGAGGCAACATAACCCATCCCCCTGGACCCGCCTTCCGGGATGCGGCAACCCCTTTTATGGTATATGCGGGATTGCTGAGCCATAACCTGTCGCACATATTTTCCTTGTTATACGGCATGATTGCCGCAACATGTGCAAACATTCACAAATGTTGTCCTACATTGTTGACATTTATAATAATTCCAGCCTATACTTTGTGACGAGGATTATGTATATGTCTATCATCAGCGGATATGGTTACGTCCTTTTTTTCTTTATAGCGGCATTCCTGTTTGTATTTGTGACGCTGGTACTGTCTCTTGTCCTCCAACCGAGGAATCCTTACCCCGCAAAAGAGAAAACGTATGAATGCGGTGAGGTGCCGGTCGGCATAGCGTGGGTCCACTTTAACATCAGCTATTACATATTCGCACTGATTTTCGTGGTTTTTGACGTGGAAGCCGCATTCCTGATACCGTGGGCGACCGTGCTGCGCAAGCTGACGGAGATGGATCTCGGCCTGTTCGGCTTCATAGAAATGGCCGTATTTATCGGCATTCTGGTTCTCGGTCTCGCGTATGCGTGGCGCAAGGGTGCTTTGAAATGGCAATAAGCGGTAAATAATTGCCGGATGTGGAAACAATTATGGGACTCGATGATAAAAAACTGCCGCCAGGAGCGATAACGACCGGTGTGGATTATGTGTACAACTGGTCAAGACGGTCATCGCTGTGGTTCATGACGTTCGGGCTGGCATGTTGCGCGATAGAAATGATGACGGCCCAGACATCGAAATATGACTGGGAGCGTTTTGGATTCGCCCCCAGGGCTACTCCGCGCCAGGCAGATGTAATGATAGTAGCCGGCACGGTGACCTATAAAATGGCATCGAGGCTCCTTACACTCTACCATCAGATGTCAGAACCGCGCTATGTGATAGCGATGGGCAGTTGCGCAATATCAGGCGGCGGATTCAGGGATTCTTACAACGTGCTTCTCGGTGTCGATAAAATCGTGCCGGTCGATGTCTATGTGCCGGGATGTCCGCCAAGACCGGAAGCGCTGCTCAATGCCATGATCGAAGTGCAGCACAAAATCGACAAAACGACGCATGCTCATACGATAAAATAAAGGTGTCATCAGAAAATGGCCGAAGATCAGGAACAGAAAACACACGAACTGCCCGCTGACTTCGCGGCGATGCTCAAGGCTCTTGCAGACGATTTCGGTGATCAGGCCAGTATTTCGATGACCGCGCATGGGCCGGAAATCAGGGTGAAGCCGACGCGCGTCTACGATATAGCGGTTTTCCTGAAAAACAGGTCGCCAAAAAAATATGATTATCTCCGAAATTTGACAGCCGTTGACTGGCGCGACAGATTTGAAATGGTATACAATTTCGGCAATCTCACGCGTGTCGACGACATAACGGTCAAAGCTGATATCGACAGAGACGAGCCATCGGTTGACTCAATTACCCCGATATGGGCTGGCGCAGACTGGCAGGAACGCGAGATTTTCGATCTTTTTGGCATAGAATTCCGATTTCACCCCGATCTTCGGCGGATCATGCTGCCCGACGAATGGGTTGGCCATCCACTTCGCAAGGACTATGTAATAAAAGAACAAGAGGTAGAGAATTGGCGACAGGCGCCCGGACAGAAGAACTCACGCTGAGCATGGGGCCGCAACACCCGAGTACTCACGGGGTGTTGCGACTGATATGCACAATAGACGGCGAATACATTCGTGACGTGAAGCCCGACCTCGGGTATCTGCATCGCGGTATGGAAAAGATCGCCGAAGATCGCACATATCTTCAGTTTACCCCGCTTACTGACCGTTTCGACTATCTATCCGGCATGCACAACAACTGGGCTTGGGCGCTCGCCATAGAAAGACTTGCCGGCATCGAAGTGCCCGAGCGAGCCGAATACATCAGGGTGATCGTCGCCGAACTCAACAGAATCGCGAGCCACGTTATGTTCTGGGGCACGTTTGCGATGGATGCTGGTGCGTTCACTCCCATTTTGTATGCGTTCCGTGACCGGGAAAAGGCTCTTTTTCTTCTCGAAATGATCTCGGGATCGCGCATGACGTTCAATTTTATCCGATACGGCGGAGTCAAGGCTGACATACCGCCAGGATTTCTCGAAAAACTCGACGAATTTCTCAATGATTTCGTTCATAAAATCGACGAATATGAAACTCTGATCACCGGTAACGAGATTTTCCGGATCAGGACAAAAAATATCGGGGTGCTTTCCGCTGAAACGGCGATCAACAATGCGGTCAGCGGGCCCAACCTCCGCGCGAGCGGCGTAAATTATGATTTGCGCAAGCATGAACACTATTCGATTTATGACAGATTCGAGTTCGATGTGCCGCTCGGCAAGCACGGCGACACATTCGACCGCTATAAAGTGCGAGTGGAAGAACTCCGCCAGAGCGTCCGCATCATCCGGCAGGCTATGGCAAAGATACCCGAAGGTCCAGTAATGGCAAAACTGCCGCGCGTGTTCAAACCGCCGGCTGGCGAAGTGTATTCGGCGATCGAGGCATCACGTGGAGAACTCGGCGTCTATCTCGTCAGCGACGGCAGCACGAAGCCTTACCGGATGCACCTGCGCCCTCCGTCATTCATCAATCTACAGGTGCTTCGCGACCTCAGTATCGGCATGAAAATCGGCGATCTCATCGTCATCCTTGGCAGCATCGACATATTGCTCGGTGAAGTCGACAGATGAGAGATGGATGATAAGGCTTTTTTGACACGGATAGCTTGGATTTATGAATTAACATGGATTTAGAATAATAAAAAACAAAGACAAGGCAAAATGGAATTATACAGTCAATTCAGACACGCACTGCTCGGGGCGGGATGTCCACTGCCGGTCTTTAACCTGATCGAAATAGTGCTGGTGTTCACGGTGGTTTTCGTGTGGGCGTTTCTGACGACGATTGTGCTGGTGTATGCCGAAAGAAAAATCTGGGGCTACATGCAGATACGACTCGGGCCGATGAATGTCGGGCCGAAGGGGGTGCTGCAACCCATTGCTGACGGCGTAAAACTGTTCTTCAAGGAAGACATCATACCGGCTGCCGCCGACAAGCCGATATTTCGCATCGCGCCATACCTCGTAATGGTGCCAGCGCTGATGGCCTATGTCGTCATACCGTTCGGCAGCGGCATGATCGCGCAGGACCTCAACATCGGCATCCTCTATATCCTTGCAATCACCTCCATCGCGGTCATCGGTATCATGACCGGTGGCTGGTCGTCCAACAACAAGTATTCGCTGCTCGGCGGCATGCGTTCGGCGGCTCAAATAGTGAGCTATGAAGTGCCTGCGCTGCTGTCACTGCTTGGCGTGATCGTCATGGCGGGCTCGCTCTCCATGAACGACATAGTCGCGTCGCAGAAGGGCGGTATTCTTCACTGGAATTTCTTCCGCTATCCACATCTCGCGGTGGCGGCTATCGTATATCTGATCGCGGCCCTCGCTGAGCTCAACCGCACGCCGTTCGACCTTCCCGAAGCCGAGTCGGAGCTTGTCGCTGGCTACAACACGGAGTACAGCGGCATGCGTTTCGCGATGTTTTTCCTCGCGGAGTGGATGAATATGTTCCTCCTCTCCGGCATCGCGACCACACTATTCCTCGGTGGGTGGATGTCGCCATTCGGCATCGAAATCGGCGGGCGGCTCGGATCGTTTATCTGGTACACGTTCAAGTGCTGGGTGCTGATGTTCATAATGATATGGATAAGGGTGACATTCCCTCGCTTCAGGGTTGACCAACTTATGGAATTCGCATGGAAAGTGCTGATCCCGGTATCACTCGTGACGATACTGATTTCAGGCGCGATCGTGGGAATGGGACTGGTAAAATAAGAGATATGGAACTACTCACAGGCAAAGGTTTGCTCGTCGGCATGTGGTTGACCCTCAAGCACCTGTTCCGGCCTGCCATAACGATACAGTATCCAAAGGTCAAACCCGAGGTGCCGGCACGTTCGCGCGGACGCCACGGGATAAGGGTCGACGAAAACGGCGAGACGCTCTGCATCGGCTGCAAGGCCTGCGAGCGGGTATGCCCTGACCGTCTGATCACCGTCAAAACGTCGAAAGCGCCTGAAGGCAGCGCAAAAAAACTCATCATCGATGACTTTACGCTCGAACTCGATGCCTGCATATTCTGCGGCCTATGTGTTGAGGCATGCCCAACGCAGGCGCTCGTCATGACATCTTTCTACGAAATGGCATGCCGGGATCGCGCCGATATCAGGCTGACGAAAGAAAAACTACTTGAATCCGGGAAGGACTATGAGCTTCCTGCATAATCTGCCATCATTCTGGTTCTACATACTCGCCGGTACGGTGATCATCTCGGCGATAGGGGTTGTGGCGCTTAAAAATATAGTTCACTGCGCCATGTTTCTCGCACTGTCGTTCACGGCGGTAGCGGGGATATACATCCTGCTCGAAGCCGAATTTCTCGCTGCCATACAGGTGCTCATCTATGTCGGCGCGGTCACGGTGCTAATATTGTTTGCAATCATGCTCAGCCAGAAATATTCGGGCGGCAAGGTGCTGAAAACGCATAATGCCCAGAATATCCCGGCTATAATCCTGATACTTGTATTTCTGTCGATAATCGCGAAATCGCTCATTGCCAACTGGGGCGGCATAACGGCTGGAAATCCCGCAGGAGGCTCCAATGTACAGGCACTCGGGCTGCATCTGCTGACCGATTACGTGCTTCCTTTCGAGGTCGCGTCGGTACTGCTGCTTGTGGCGATGATCGGAGCGATAGTGATCGCGCGAAGGGAGGGCGGCCCGGGTCAGGATTGACCCGCGCCGGAATGATCATGGTGCCTCTCAGTCATTTTTTGATACTCGCGGCAGCACTGTTCTGCATCGGACTCTATGGAGTGCTCGTGCGCCGTAACATGATTGCCATACTGATGGGCGTAGAACTGATGCTCAATGCCGCAAACATCAATCTGGTAGCATTTTCGCGCTATCTCGGCGGGCACAACACGCTCGGGCAGGTATTTGTAGTATTCACCATCACGGTCGCGGCAGCCGAAGCGGCAGTCGGGCTTGGCATCATCCTTGCCATCTACAGGCAGCGCGGCACGGTCAAGATGGACGAGATCAATCTCATGAAGTGGTAGCCATCGCGGGGCTCAGTCCTCTGTCATGGTTGCCACAAAAAGGTAAAAAGAAATAATTATGGCCGGATTATTCGACACAGCGCTTCTGTACTCACCGCTCATCCCGGTGTTTCCGCTCCTTGCATTCGCGATTATCGTGTTCTTCAGCAAGGTGCTGAGGAACCGCCCTTCCGCTGCGGTAGCGATCACCGGCATAGGCATATCGCTCGCGATTTCAGCCGTGATCTTTTTCGGAGTCCTCACAGGTCACGAATTCGCCCACGGTCATGCGTACACCCGATCAATCGAACTCATGCAGCTTGGCGAATTCCGCCTTCGCGCTGGAGTTTTCGTCGACAATCTCACAGCGATGATGCTGATTGTCGTCACGCTTGTTTCTTTCCTCGTATTTGTCTATTCGACCAGTTACATGCACGGCGATCCGATGTACCCGCGATTCTTCGCCTATCTTTCCATCTTCGCGGCTGCGATGCTTATCCTTGTACTTGCCGACAGCCTGCTGCTTATCTACATCGGGTGGGAACTCGTCGGACTGGCGTCGTATCTGCTGATCGGATTCTGGTTTCATAAACCCGAAGCGGCGCGGGCGGCTGTCAAGGCGTTTCTCACTACCCGTATCGGCGACACTGGCATGCTTATTGGCATTGCCATGCTTTTCGGACTGACCATTAAATTTAATGGTATGGCCGGGGCCACGTTCAACTTTGTTGAAGTTTTCAATACTTTGCATAAACATCCCGAGATATACGGCGGCACATTCATCACATTCGCCGCAGTCTTCCTATTCATGGGCGCGGTCGGGAAATCAGCGCAGTTCCCCCTCCACATCTGGCTGCCGGACGCCATGGAAGGCCCGACACCAGTCAGCGCGCTGATCCATGCCGCGACGATGGTCGCAGCCGGCGTGTATCTTGTCGCGCGCGCGTATCCGATCTTCGATTTCGCGCCCAGCGGCATGCTGTTCGTCGCCCTCATCGGCGGATTCACAGCATTTTTCGCAGCCACGATGGGGCTCGTGATGTACGACATCAAGAAGGTGCTTGCGTACTCCACCATCAGCCAGCTCGGTTACATGATAATGGGACTAGGCGTCGGCGGCTACACGGCCGGCGTGTTTCACCTGTTCACGCACGCGTTTTTCAAGGCGCTTCTGTTCCTCGGATCGGGCAGCGTCATACATGCCTGTCACACGCAGGACATGAGAGAGATGGGCGGCCTTCGCAAAAAAATGCCCATCACATACATAGCATTCCTCCTTGCCTCGCTTTCCATAGCCGGGATATTCCCATTCGCGGGATTCTGGAGCAAGGATGAAATCCTCAATGACGCACAACTCTGGATGCTCGGGCACGGTGACGTATTGCACGCGCTGCCATTGATATTCGGATGCCTCGCGGCGCTTATGACCGCATTTTACATGTTCAGGCTGATGTTTCTCACATTCAGCGGCGAGTATCGCGGACACGGACATCCGCACGAGTCGCCACTTGCCATAACCGGCCCTCTCATGGTGCTGATCGTCCCCACCGTAGCGGCAGGATGGCTCGGCACTCCGTGGGCCAACAAGTTCCATCACCTTGTCAATTTTACATCGTTCAAGGCAGCCGAACATGGCATCGCGCATGGTGGGGTGATCCATGTCAACTATACGATCATGGCAGTATCCACCGTCATAGCCATCAGCGGCATCGTACTTGCTGCGATGGTATATAGATGGAATATCATCAGCCGTGATCGTATCCGAACTGTTTTCGCCCCGCTACGACAGCTGCTCATCAACAAGTATTACCTCGACGATCTCGTAGATCACGGCATACTGCCGCTTGGCGCGGTATTTATCAAATGCCTGAGCTGGTTCGACAAAAATATCGTTGACGGCGTAGTCAACTTCTCGGGATGGTTCGGCGTACTGCTGAGCCGGATGTATGGCTGGTTCGACAAATGGATCATCGACGGTGCCGTTAACCTGATTGGCTACATAGTAAAATGGACCGGTGTCGTCGCACGGTTTTTCCAGACTGGAAATCTTCAGAATTACGCCCTGTTCCTCCTTATAGGGGTGCTCCTGATTCTGTTACTCAAATGAAGCATTACACGGGAGGCGGCTGCTGATGTCCGCATTTATCGACAAAAATATACTCACACTGATGGTGTTCATACCCATACTCGGGGCGATACCCATCTTCCTGCTGCCCGAAGGCAAAAACGGCCGCATTACCAAAGTGACGGCAATGCTCGTGTCGCTCGTGCCGGTGGCGCTGACAGTGCGACTGCTGATGATGTTCGACCCGCACATCACCAAGACGCTACAATTCGTCACCAAAATCGACTGGATACCTTCGCTTGGCATCCAGTATTTCATCGGCGGCGACGGGCTCAGCGTACCACTGCTCGCACTCACAACCGTGCTGTCCACCGTGTCTCTCGCAGCCTCATGGGGCATCACAAAAAAAGTCAAAGGGTATTTTTCCCTGTTCCTTCTGCTTGAAACTTCGATGCTCGGCGTATTCGTATCGCTCGACTTTTTCCTGTTTTACGTATTCTGGGAAATCATGCTCGTGCCGATGTACTTCCTGATCGGCATCTGGGGCGGGCCACGCAAAGAGTACGCGGCCATCAAGTTCTTTCTCTACACGCTCGTGGGCAGCCTGCTCATGCTGCTTGTGATCATCGCGCTCTACTTTGCGGCCGGACGCAACACATTCGACATGTTCGAGATCGCGAAAGCGCTTTCACTCGATCCACGAGCCGCAGGCTGCTTCGGCATAGTATGTTTCATCGGACTGTTTATCGGGTTCGCCATTAAAGTTCCGATCTTCCCATTCCACACATGGCTGCCCGACGCACACGTCGAAGCCCCCACAGCTGTCAGCGTCATCCTCGCCGGCGTACTCCTCAAGATGGGCACTTATGGCATCCTTCGCATCAACTACACGATCCTCCCGGATGCTGCTCTCACACTTGCGCCGTACATCGCCATACTTGGAGTCATCAACATAGCCTATGGTTCGCTCGTCGCGATGGCGCAGACCGATCTCAAAAAGATCATCGCCTATTCTTCCATCGGTCACATGGGATTCTGCGTGCTCGGCATGGCGACTTTCCAGACTCAGGCCATGAATGGCGCAATCATGCAGATGTACAACCACGGCATGGTCACAGCCGGACTATTCCTCCTCGTCGGCGTCATATACGACCGCGCCCACACGAGAGGCGTGTACGAATTCGGTGGCCTCGCGACAAAGCTTCCCATCTACGCCGGGTTTATCTCACTCGTGTTTTTCGCATCGCTCGGGCTGCCCGGGCTCAACAGCTTTTGGGGCGAATTCCTCGTCATGGTCGGCACATTCAACGCAGCAGCCCCTCATGGCTGGATCCCGAACTTCTTCCAGATCATGGTCTACATCGCCGTTGCCGGCATAGTCGTCACCGCCGCATACCACCTGTGGACAATCCAGCGAATGTTCCTCGGGCCCTTCAACAAAAAATGGGAAGGCCTCAGAGACATGGACTATCGCGAAATCCTCACACTCGTACCCACAGCCATATTTGCCATCGTCATAGGCATCTACCCGCGGCTGCTCCTTGACCTATTCGCTCCCTACACGCAATACCTTATCAGCCAGATCGTGCGCTGATCTAAGATATACGAACTGACCCCCGGCCGCTGGCCGAAAGACAAGGTGCTGTCTGAAATGATAAACGGAATACTCGCAAGCCATCCGACAATAGCCCACATCTTCCCCGAGATGTTCATCTTCGGTATCGGGTTGCTGATGATCGCTTTCGACATGTTCCTGCCCGACAACCGGAAGAAGCTCACCGCATGGTTCGGTGTAGTATCGCTTGCTCTTGTATGCGTTTATCTCATCCACCCGTCCTATCCCGCAGCGTCGAAGGTTTCACCATTCATCAGCCAGATGGTCGTCACTGACCATTATTCGCAATTCTTCAGATTTCTGTTCTGCTTCGGTGGCATACTCGTGCTGATACTTGCCGTCAGATATGTCGATTTAAAGCTGTATATCGGTGAATTTTTCGCACTTGTCGTATTGTCGATCCCGGCAATGATGTTCCTCGTCGGCACGACCAACCTGTTGATGATCTACCTCAACATCGAGTACATCGGTATATGCAGCTATGTCCTCTGCGCATATAGAAAAGACGATCCAAAATCATCCGAAGGCGCTATAAAATATCTGATCATGGGCGCCACGGCATCGGCGTTTCTCGTCTATGGCATGAGTCTCCTCTACGGACTATCGGGCAGTCTCGACATCAATATAATCACTACCGCCATAGCAGGCAGCAATGCAAGCTCGAAGATCATGCTCATCACGTTTACCCTGCTGCTCACCGGCTTCGGATTCAAAGTCGCGATGGTTCCTTTTCACTTCTGGTCGCCCGACGCATATGAAGGAGCGCCGACGCCTGCAACAGCATACTTCTCCGTGTTGCCCAAAGCCGCGGGCATAGCAGTACTCATCCGTGTCTTCCTCACCCTCTATCCACGCACTGGGGTCGAATGGATACAGGTGCTGGTCGTCATCTCCATCATCACCATGACAGTCGGCAACGTCGTCGCGATACTCCAGACAAACATCAAGAGAATGCTCGCCTATTCCAGCATTGCACATGTCGGCTATATCCTCATAGGCGTCATCGTGGCCGGCGCTCTTGGCAAAGATACACCGCTTGGCCGGCAGGGTATCCTCGCAGTGCTGATCTATATTGCCGCATACCTCCTGATGAATCTTGGCGCATTTGCTGTCATCATAGGAGTTTCCAACAAAACCGGCAGCGACGAAATAGACAGCTATGCAGGAGTCGGTCGACGCTTCCCCTTCCTTGCTCTCTGTATGGTGATCTTCCTTCTCGCCCTTGCCGGCATACCGCCCACAGCCGGATTTACTGGTAAATTTTTCATCTTCAAAGCCGCCATCGAAGCCAAAATGTATCTCATTGCACTCGTCGGCATAGCCAACAGCGTAGTTTCCGTGTTCTACTACTGGAATATCGTGCGCATCATGTACATTGTCGAACCGGGAACTGATCTGCCCCCCGCTCGCACAGCGATTCCCCTCACTATTGTAATCGTCATCACCACTGCCGCAATATTGTACCTCGGACTGTTTTTCCAGCCACTGATCGACATTGCCAACCTCGCATCAAAGATATGACCCATCCGGCTCTGGCTTTCTCGGAAAGAGTATTCTTTTTCGGACACTTGCCGATGTTGTGAGTTGAGTTGAGTATATTATCGGGTTCGATACATGTCGCTCAAGCGGTGCATCCGAAACATTTTAATTGTTTTTGCGATTCATATTTATGGTGAGAAAACAAATTTATGCGTCACCCATGACGCGAGGAGGATGCAAGAAATGGAAAACCAGAATGAAAACCGATTGCCGCTGATCGGGGACATCGCTCCCTCTTTCAAGGCCAAAACAACTCAGGGAGACATATCCTTTCCAGATGACTACAAGGGGAAATGGGTTATTCTGTTCAGTCATCCCGCGGATTTCACGCCAGTATGCACGACGGAATTCATGACATTCGCAACCATGATGGAAGAGTTCAGAGGCCTGAACTGTGAACTCGTTGGATTGTCGATCGACAGCATGTTCAGCCATATAGCATGGCTGCGAACGATAAAAGAAAAAATCGAATACAAGGGTATGAAAGATGTGGAAGTGACGTTTCCCCTCATCGAAGATATCAAAATGGAAGTGTCGAAAAAGTATGGAATGGTGCATCCGGGTGACAATGAAACACATGCAGTTAGAGCCGTGTTTGTCATCGATCCGCAAAGCAAGGTGCGAGCGCTTATGTACTATCCCGCATCCACCGGGCGAAACTTTCAGGAAATAAAACGATTGTTGATATCGCTTCAGACCGCCGACCGCGATGCAATCGCCACGCCAGCCGACTGGCAGCCGGGAGACGATGTCATAATCCCACCTCCGGGATCATGTGGCACGGCGAAGGACAGAGTGGAGCAGCAGGGTGACGATTACTATTGTCTCGACTGGTTCATGTGTTTTCGCAAAGTTAAAAAGTAGCCGGCTGACACAATCGCCGGGGACCTCCCCACCGCCTTTCTAAAAGGAAGTGAATATGAAAAAAACAGTGATCTTTGCGTTCAGAGATGATTTAATGTGCTTCATACACGTGCTGCTAAACGCACTCGAAATGAAATCAAAAGGATATGAGACGGGGATTGTGCTGGAGGGAGCTTCTGTGACATTGGTCGCACAACTTGCGACGCCAGACAATCCGATGGCCGGGCTTTACAGGAAATCGCGAGAGCATAATCTGATACTGGGTGCATGCAAGGCCTGTTGTGCAAAACTTGGGGCACTCGAAGCCGTAGAAGCTGAAGGACTCAGGCTTATCGATGACATGAGCGGACATGCCAGCATAAGCAGATTTATAGACGAAGGTTACGAAGTGATTACACTCTGAGATTGAGCCTGGATGCCATTGCATGGTTTTGGTTATCTCTTTGGGTTCAATTACCCGCTGCTTGCGGCGGTCATTGTATTTATTAGGTTACCATTACTAAAAGTTTCCTGATTACCCCTAATACTCAGAGAAGCGAAGCATGGAGGAAGTACATGGCG